>CBFHZL010000259.1:0-1021 GCA_965660325.1 uncultured Acidiluteibacter sp. | reverse complement strand
AGAGCAGATTAAAAAAAAAGTATCTATATTTATTCCAAATATTAACTCACACTATGAAGAAAACATTACTATTCCCCTTATTAACATCCATACCGATGTTAATGTTTGCGGGAGGGTTTCAAGTAAACCTACAAGGAAACAAGCAAACCGGTATGGGCCATCTTGGCACCGGAATTACTCTTGGCGCATCAAACGTCTATTTTAACCCTGGCTCTATGGGATTTTTAGATAAAAAAGTGAGCATAGAAGCAGGTGGTTCATTCATTTTTTCTGAAGTAGGATTTCAGGATCAAAACACCGGAATAACGGAGCGTACCGACAACCCAATGGGAACTCCGTTTTATGTGCACGGAAACTATAAAATTAGCGACAAGTTTTCAGCAGGAATTTCGGTTTACACCCCATTTGGGTCTACCGTAGACTGGGGCGAAGAGTGGTCAGGAAAAAATTTAATTCAAGACATTAGCCTAAGAGCAATTTTTATCCAACCTACCCTATCGTATAAAATTACCGACCGAATTGGCTTTGGTGCAGGATTAAATATCGTGTCCGGGTCTGTGGAATTAAATAGATCTGTAGATTCGCCTGTAGGAAATAATAACTCCGTTAATCTTAAAGGATCTACAATGGCATTTGGATTTAATGCAGGGCTTTATATCCAAGCAAGCGACCAGTTGAGTTTTGGATTAACTTATCGTTCTCAAGTGGACGTAGAATTAGAAGAAGGTGATGCTAATTTCAACGTTCACCCTGCTTTAGTAGACAGACTGCCAAACACCACCTTTGATGCAACGCTGCCGCTTCCTGCAACAATTACTTTCGGTATTGGATACCAAATCAATGAAAAATGGTTGGTTTCTATTGAGGAAAGCTTTGTACAGTGGAGTGCTTACGAGTCCTTAGATTTTGACTTTGCAAATGCCTCAACGCCTGACTCTGAAAATGCAAGAAACTACGAAGATGCTATAATAGTAAGAGTGGGTGCACAGTACACTGCAAGCGAGAAACTAGACTTAAGAGC
>CBFHZL010000258.1:0-1034 GCA_965660325.1 uncultured Acidiluteibacter sp. | reverse complement strand
AGACAATACGCACCATGTGGATACTTACGAAGAGTTTAAAGAAGTGTTAGAGGAAAAAGGCGGGTTTATTTATGCTCATTGGGATGGAACTGCTGAAACGGAAGAAAAGATAAAGCAAGAAACAAAGGCAACCATTCGATGTATACCTTTACATGAAAAACAAGCAGAAGGAAAGTGTATGTATTCTGGAAACCCTTCAAAAGGAAAAGTAATCTTTGCTAAAGCATATTAGATATGATAAATGAACAACCTAAGATTGATCAGATCGCTTCTGAGTTGACCTCAAAGTCAAATTTGAAGCAACAAGTTTATCGGGAAACCAAGGAGCAGTTTAGACAGCTTAAAAAAGTTGCTAAGCAGATAGTCGATGAGGTCAATGATCGAACAAAAGGTAAGCTAGATGATAACATAGAAGTGTTGTTCATTGATAAAGGGGATTACGAAATGCGGATTAAATTCGCTGGTGATGTCTTGATTTGTTACATGCATACCAATGTTTTTGAGTTTGAGCGTTCACACCCAATTTGGAGCACTAGTTATGTGAAAGACGATGTCTCTCGTAGTTTTTGTGGTATGATTAATTTCTATAATTTTTTGTCCGATTCCTTTAAGTATGACCGCCGACAAGATAGTGGTTATCTCATTGCTAGAATGTTTGTAAATAAAGAACGTCACTTTTTCGTGGAAGGGAAGCGGCAATTGGGTTTTTTATTTAATAATTTTTCTGAAAGTGTTATTTCCGCTGATGCAATTCGCTCGATTATAGAAACGGCTATTTTGTACGCCATGGAGTTTGATCTGTACACACCACCATACAACGAGGTTAAAGAGATTTCGGTTGGTGAAATGGTCCATGAATCGAGTGTGATGCGAGTAAAAACCGCTAAGAGAATGGGTTATAAGTTTTCCCAAGAAGAGGATGAAGAGTAGGTCAAAAAAAAATAAAAAAGTTTTGAAAAAAGTATTGCAGAATTAAAAAATGGTAGTACTTTTGTCGTCCCAAAACAATGGGAATACATAACGGTCCGTTCGTC
>CBFHZL010000257.1:0-1041 GCA_965660325.1 uncultured Acidiluteibacter sp. | reverse complement strand
AGCTATAGAACAACCACTATTTATTTCAGTTCTTTGTGAATGACTGCTTCGTTCTTATTTGCCAATTGCCCACAAGCTGCATCAATATCTTTCCCCCTGCTTCTGCGTATGTTAACAACCAAATTCTTACTTTCTAAATACGCAGCAAAAGCGTCCACTTTTGCTGTGTCTGCCTGCTGAAATTCCCCATCATCAATCGGGTTATACTCGATTATATTTATTTTACATGGAACATGTTTGCAAAATGCTGCTAATTCCTTGGCGTCTTCTATTTCATCGTTAAAGTCTTTGAAGATAATGTATTCGTAGGTTACTCGAGTTCCTGTCTTTTCATAAAAATACTTGAGCGATTCTGCCAAAACAGCTAAATTATTCTGCTCATTAATAGGCATTATCTTGTCGCGTTTTTCATCATTTGCAGCATGAAGAGAAAGGGCAAGATTAAATTTTACCTCATCATCGCCAAGTCGAGTTATCGCCTTAGCAATCCCTGCAGTAGAAACAGTAATTCGTTTGGGGGACATACCCAACCCTTTTGGAGAAGTAATTCGCTGGATGGAAGCCAACACATTTTTGTAATTCAACAAAGGCTCACCCATTCCCATGTACACAATATTGGTGAGTGGTGTATTGTAATGCTCTTCAGCTTGTTCTTTAATGTGTACAACTTGATCAAAGATCTCATCAGCGTCAATATTTCTCAACCGTTTTAATCTTCCAGTAGCACAAAATTTACAGCTTAAGCTGCAGCCAACTTGAGAAGAGATGCAAGCCGTCATTCGAGTAGTGCTAGGAATCAACACTCCCTCTGTTATATTTTTATCATAGAGCTCGAAGGCATTTTTGATGGTTCGGTCATTGCTAATTTGCTTCTCGGCTACTTGTACAGCATTGATTGTAAAATGCTCCTTCAATTTTGTACGAAGCGCTTCTGATAAGTTAGTCATTTCGTCAAAACTTCTCACCCCTTTTTGCCATAACCATTCATCCACCTGCTTGGCTCTAAACGGCTTTTCTCCATTAGCTGTAAAAAAATCAGTG
>CBFHZL010000256.1:0-1060 GCA_965660325.1 uncultured Acidiluteibacter sp. | reverse complement strand
CCGGTTAAGTTCTCATCAAATTTAGCTGATTTAGCAGCCGTTTCTGCTTTGATGTGAAGGTACTCATTACTTGTGGTAGTTCCATTTGCTCCAGCTGCTACCCGTCTAATATTTCCATATCGATCAACTACAATGTCTACCACAATTGTTCCTTTATCTTGTGTGCCGATAGATACTTTTGGTTTGCGAACAATCTTACGATCTTTAACTGCATATTTAACAGTAAATTGATCAACCTTAAAAGAGATTTCTTCCGTATCATCCATCATTGAGCCATCGTATGGTACATGCTCGTTGAAAAATATGGTACTCACATTAATCATCTCAAATGTTTTCATCTTTCTATCTACAACCATAGAAAGCACATCATCTTTTAATTCGATTACTACACCACTTACTTTTTCTCCTCCCTTCAAAATGAGGGTATGCTGACCAAACAATAAACTAATTGGAAATAATAAGATGAATATGACAGAAATTCGCTTCATAATGTGTTTGTTTTTATTTCAAATTTCATCATTTATGGTTTTCGGTTAGTGCTTCATGGCATGACTTTTAAACAATCGAAAGCTAAAAACAAAAAAGCGACTCAATCATATGATCAGTCGCTTTTTTAATCGAATCAGTTTATTTATTCTGAAAGGTCTAGCTTTTGTTTCCAAGCATTACAATCTCATTTACTAAGACTTCTGTGATATATCTTTTCACGCCCTCTTTATCTTCATAAGATCGGTTGGTCAGTTTTCCATTTACGGCAAGTTCACTGCCTTTATCTAAAAACTTTTCAGCAATTTCAGCAGTCTTTCCCCACGTAACTAATTGGTGCCATGTAGTGTCTTGTACCTTTTCACCCTTAGCATTTTTGTAGGTGTCTGTGGTTGCAATGGACATGCGGGCTACTACTTTTCCACCTTCTAAATGTTTTACTTCTGGTTTTGCGCCTAAGTTTCCAATTAACTGAACGTTGTTTCTTAAAGTACTCATAATAATTTGTTTTTATGATTTGTGAATTATTTCGAGGCAAAGATGAGTTGGTGGAAAAGTTTAAAACGGTTTTAAA
>CBFHZL010000255.1:0-1111 GCA_965660325.1 uncultured Acidiluteibacter sp. | reverse complement strand
ATAGAAGCTAACGCCTGAATAGTTGCCTTAACAACGTTATGAGGGTTTGAAGAACCTTTAGACTTCGCTAAAACATCAGTAATTCCCACACTTTCTAAAACAGCACGCATCGCACCACCAGCAATAACACCAGTACCATGTGCAGCAGGCTTTAAGAAAATATAAGCACCACTGTATTTACCGTATTGCTCATGAGGTACAGAACCATTTACAATAGGTACCTTAATTAAGTTCTTCTTAGCATCATCAATCCCTTTAGCAATTGCTTCAGTAACTTCATTTGCTTTTCCAAGACCATGTCCTACAACTCCATTTTCATTACCAACAACAACAATTGCTGAAAAACTGAAGTGACGACCACCTTTAGTAACCTTAGTTACACGTTGAATACCAACAAGCTTGTCTTTTAACTCGATCTCGCTTGATTTAACTCTTTTTATATTTGAATTTGCCATAATCTAGTCTATATTCCGATTAAAAGTTTAAGCCTGCCTCTCTAGCGCCTTCAGCTAAAGATTTAATTCGACCATGATATAAGTAACCATTACGATCAAAACTTACAGTTTCGATACCTGCAGACTTAGCACGCTCAGCGGCAGCTTTGCCTACTAAAGCAGCTTTCTCAACTTTAGTTCCTTTCACTTTAGCTATATCAGCTTCAGCTGATGAAACAGAAAGCAAAGTAGCACCTGTAGCATCATCAATGAATTGCACATAAATCTCTTTATTGCTTCTAAAAACTGACATTCTAGGTCGGTCAGCAGATCCTTTAACGATCTTTCTTACCCGTTTTTTAATACGGATTCTTCTATCCATTTTTGTTAAAGCCATATCTCTTAATACCCTTTCCTTTGTATGGTTCAGGCTTTCTTAATGATCTAATCTTTGCAGCAACTTGTCCGATCAATTGCTTGTCATAAGACTCTAAAGTAACCAAAGGATTCTTTCCTCTTTCACTTAAAGTAGTAACTTTTACTTCTTCAGGAATTTCAAAAACGATGTTGTGAGAAAACCCTAGGGATAACTCTAATCGTTGTCCTGAATTAGCAGCTCTATAACCAACACCTACAAGCTCTTGCTCTGTTTTGAACCCTTCCGAAACACCCACAAT
>CBFHZL010000254.1:0-1156 GCA_965660325.1 uncultured Acidiluteibacter sp. | reverse complement strand
ACCTATATTGGGGCGATGCCTGGTCGTATTTTACAAAGTTTAAAAAAGACCAAGACATCAAATCCTGTTTTTGTTTTAGATGAGATTGATAAATTGGGATCTGACCATCATGGGGATCCTTCTTCAGCGATGCTAGAAGTATTAGATCCGGAGCAAAATGGAACTTTTTATGACAACTTTGTAGAAATGGACTATGATCTTTCTAAGATTTTATTCATCGCTACTGCTAATAATTTGTCTTCTATTCAACCCGCTTTGCGCGATCGTATGGAAATTATTGAAATCAATGGATACACTGTTGAGGAAAAAATTGAAATAGCGAAAAAGCACCTGATACCGCACTTAATTAAGTCACACGGAATAAAGAAAACTGATATCTCTATACCGAAGCAAGTGATAGAGAAAGTTTGTGAAGAGCATACTAGAGAATCCGGCGTTAGGGGATTGGAAAAAAAACTAGCAAGTATTGTACGTTATGTGGCTAAGTCGATAGCACTTGAGGAGGAATACAATCCAACCATTTCAATTGATGATTTACAAACCATACTTGGACCGGGACACTCAAAAGATAAGTATCAAGGAAATGATGTTGCAGGAGTAGTTACAGGGCTAGCATGGACTTCTGTAGGAGGTGATATTCTATTCATAGAAACGAGTTTAAGTAAAGGGAAGGGGAAATTTACCTTAACTGGAAACTTAGGTAATGTGATGAAAGAATCGGCCACATTGGCGCTAGAGTATTTAAAAGCGCATGCAGATAGCCTGAACTTAACTACGGAGATGTTTGAAAATTGGAATGTCCACATTCACGTACCAGAAGGCGCTACACCAAAAGATGGTCCATCAGCGGGTATTGCTATGCTTACGGCTTTAGCTTCAGCATTTACACAACGAAAAGTAAAACGCAACTTAGCCATGACAGGTGAAATCACGTTGAGAGGAAGAGTATTACCAGTTGGCGGAATTAAAGAAAAGATTCTTGCCGCAAAGAGAGCTGACATCAAAGAGATTATCCTTTCTGCTGATAATGAGAAAGACATCAAAGAAATTGATCAGGCTTATTTAAAAGGATTAAAGTTCCATTACGTTACTGAGATGATTGAAGTGATTGATTTGGCGCTATTAAAAACCAAAGTGGATAACCCAATAACGTTAA
>CBFHZL010000253.1:0-1175 GCA_965660325.1 uncultured Acidiluteibacter sp. | reverse complement strand
AAAGTATAATCTTTACAGCAAACTTAAATAACTGCCAATAAGAATAGCTAGAGCCTTTTAATTCTCTTTTATGATGTGTTACCGGTGCAGAAGAGGTTCTATTCGAGTTTCTAAACAAGTATTCTTCTATAAAAACAATCGGCCTTCTTTTATCTTTAAATGTGCGAGCAACCTTAAGCTTCATAAGACGAAACGAAGTAACTGCACTATAATCCACTCCTTCAAACTTAAATACCCACTTTAGTAATCTACTACCAAGATTTCGTGCCAACGAGTGCTTCTTATCGGAGAAAGTACCAAAAACTAAGTCGGCTTGCTCTTTATCTAGATGTTCCATCAGTTTTGGAATTTCAAATGGATCATGCTGTAAATCATCATCAATTGTAGCAACATATGGGGCATCACAATAACCTAGGCCAACAGCAGTAGCCGAATGCTGTCCATAATTTCTTGATAAGCGCACCAATCGATACGAAAAATCTTTCCTTGACTTTTCAATCTCCTCTGTACAATTCATCGTGCTGCCATCGTCTACAAAGATTACTTGAAAATCATAATCAATAGTTGCTCTCCATTCATTTAAACGCTCAATGAGCCTCGGAGTAATAAACTCAGAGTTATATAGAGGAATAACTATATCAAGCAGTTTCATGTGGTCAGTCGTTAAAGCGGAACATTAATTGGCTGTAAGATAGTATTCCTATCGAACTTTATCAAAGCAGAACCAACAGAAAACCCAACGCCAAATCCACACAAGAGAAGGTATCCATTTTTCTCAGGGACATTCGCTAACTCCGTAGTAATTGTCAACGGAATACTTGCAGAGGCTGTATTTCCATATTCAAACAAGGAGTATGGTACTTTCTCAGAATCTACCTTCATACTCTTACGGATATGTTCAATTATCAATTGGTTTGCCTGATGAAAAATAAAAGCATCAGGATATTTCAGGTCATAGTGGACATGACTTAGTAATGACTTAATATTATTTGGAACAAATTGAACTGAATAGTTAAAAACATCAATTCCATCCAAGCGCATTTTATTCCCTTGTGAAGTAGACTCTGTGTAAATTGCACCCTGTCCTTCTCCCATGGTTTCCAAATTAAAGTAACTTTCCTCAGAAGAGGATCTGTCATACTCCAAGGCAGTAACTGATACAGCATCTGAAAAAA
>CBFHZL010000252.1:0-1204 GCA_965660325.1 uncultured Acidiluteibacter sp. | reverse complement strand
CGATTATCCATAACTATTTTATCCCTTCTAATTACTTCATTGCTTTCTGCTCAATCATGGGTTCAACAAAGCGACGCGCCAGTAGGTCGGCATCATCCAATTTCATTTTCATTGAATGGAAAAGGATATGCAATTACCGGAACACTCATCACTGGACAACCAACCGATGATGTTTACGAATACGATCCAACAACTGATTCTTGGACCACCTTAGGAGACTTTCCAGGAGTGGCTAGAAGTTTTGGACAAGCCTACTTGGGCTTTGGAGCTACAAACACCCAATACCTTAAAGATTTTTGGAGATTTGATGGAACAGACAGCTCTTGGACGCGTCTTGCAGACTGTGGCTGCACAGGTAGAAGACACCCTGCAATGATAGCAGATGGAGATCGCATTTATGTTGGCTTAGGAGATGATTCTAGAGGCGACAGAAACGATTGGTGGATGTACACCATCAGCACTGATACATGGGTACAGTTGCCCAACTTGCCGGGTCCAGGACGTCACCATCCCTTTATGTTTAATGCAGGTGGAGATGTTTATGCAGGCTTAGGTCACAGCGGTCAGGTCATATATAAGGATTGGTATAAATTAGATTCCTTGACCAATAATTGGACAGCAATGAATTTATTTCCAGGAGAAGCAAGAGTTGCAGGCACTCAATTTTCGCACAACGGATTTGGATTTGTGCTTAGCGGAGATGGCGATAACCACAGCTACATGAATGCAGGAGAAATGTGGAGATATAATCCTGCAAATGACACATGGACGCCAATGCCTTCCCACCCTGGAAGAAGCCGTTGGGCACCTGGTAGTTTTGTAATCAACGACGAGGTTTACTTTTTTGGTGGTAGAAACCGTTTTACGACGCAATATCCCAACGATTTGTGGAAGTTTGATTTAGGACCAGTTACGGTAGGAATTTCAGAGAATGAACGTCAGCATGAGCATTCTTTTGCCTATCCAAATCCTGCTAATCAGCAAATTTCGTGGAATATGGATACAGAAATACAATCGATCCAAATTGTAAACACCTCCGGACAATTAGTTATGGAAGAATCTATTCGGCAAAACACCTTAGATGTTAGCACCTTAGAAAATGGAGTTTATTTTGCCACTTTTATTGGAGCAGATAATAGTGTAAAAACAACTAAGTTAATGATACAGCATTAATAAATTAAAACACCTCATTATAAAGTATTTG
>CBFHZL010000251.1:0-1246 GCA_965660325.1 uncultured Acidiluteibacter sp. | reverse complement strand
CTCCTTTTTGAGCCCAATAACGATAAAGAACTAACTCAATTACTTAACTTTGCATACCCTAATACAAATGAAACTGACAGTATAGTTAAAGTTGCATATAATGATTTTTTACACCTTTATAGTAGAGAAGCAAACTATAAGCAACTAATAGCTATATATGTTGAAGCACTAGAAGAATATAATTTATGAAAATTATTGGAACCGATCTGTATAGCTACGGATTTGAATCGGCTGTAAATGACTTTCTTGAGCTACTAAAAGGACCACCCAAAAACTTGCTAATCAGCGCCTCTGACGCTAATGTGTTGGTTCTAGCAAAAGAAGATGAAAGCTTTAAAAAAATTACCGGAGATTACTATTCACATTTCCCTGATGGTATGCCATCGGTTTGGATGCTCCGATTAAAAGGATCGAAATCAGCAACTCGAGTTGGTGGCCCTGATTTCTTCAAGCGCATTATTAATGAGACAGTAGCAACGGATGCAAAACACTTTTTATGTGGTGGTGCTGAAGGTGTAGCAGATTCATTGAAAAAAACATGCGAGGACTGGGGGAACAATCAAGTAGTAGGCACATATTGCCCGCCTTATAAAGACTTGTCAGAAGAAGAAATAAAAGATATCGCCAACATCATTAATGAAAGCGGCGCAACTATACTTTGGGTTGGATTAGGTGCACCAAAACAACTCTATTTTGCTCATCGGATTGTTAAGTATACGAAGGTGCATGCTATACTTACCATTGGTGCAGCATTTGACTTTCATACGGATCGTGTTAAAAAAGCGCCATCATGGATTCAACGTATCGGCATGGAATGGTTTTACAGGCTGACACAGGAACCGAGAAGACTATTCAAACGATACGCGAGAGTTGTCCCAAAGTTTATCTATTATAATATTGTAGATAAAACATATTAATATGCCTGAGAATCCTTAGAAAAAAAGGTTTTAAAGAAAGTCCTCAAGAAAATTTTAAAATCCAACGAGGGAGACCAGCTTTTAATATAGAGCAAGTCAACTCTAATTCTATTTTGCATCGACTGTTGATCCTTGGTTTCACCACGATAACCTGCTATTTGAGAAAGCCCTGTGATGCCTGGCTTCACGAGAAGGCGATCTCCGTATCGTTTAATTTTTTGATCGTATTTATCATTTAACGATTTAATGTGAGGACGTGGACCTACAATTGACATGTCTCCTAAAAAAACATTAATGAATTGCGGGAATTCGTCTAAACTTGATGATCG
>CBFHZL010000250.1:0-1255 GCA_965660325.1 uncultured Acidiluteibacter sp. | reverse complement strand
CTGCTACCTTATCCCGCATTTCTATAAAATTTTGAATGGCCAAATCAGCAATAGCGTCACCGTTAGGCTTGCGTTCTTTCGCAAATTCATCAAACAATTTTTCCCAATTTCCATCAAAATTAGCTGACATCTCCGCGAACACCGAGCAATCTTCAAAACCACTGTTCATGCCTTGTCCATAAAAAGGTACAATGGCATGAGAGGCATCTCCCATTAAGATGATTTTATCGCTGTAGTTCCACGGCTCGCATTTAACAGTAACCAATGGAGAAGTAGGATTTTCAAAATACTCATCTACCAAATTTGGCATCAATGGCACAGAATCAGCAAATGTTTTATTGAAAAAATTCAATACATCGTCTGCCGTTTTAATGGATTCGAAAGAGTTCTCTCCTTCAAATGGGAAAAATAGCGTACACGTAAAACTGCCATCCATGTTTGGAAGTGCAATCATCATGTATTCTCCTCTTGGCCAAATGTGCAGTGAGTGCTTGTCAATTTGGTGTGTTCCATCAGGATTAGCAGGAATGCTCAGCTCTTTATAACCGTGCTTCAGGTAAGTTTGAGAATAGTTAAATCGTGGAGTTTTTTGCAGGCGAGCTCTAATGGCTGAAAATGCGCCGTCTGTTCCAAATATTCGGTCTGGCTGATGCGTAGACTTTTTCTTGGTTTCGGTGTCAGAGAAGGTCAATTCGTTAGAAGCTAGATCCACATTTTTGCATGCTTGATTAAAGTGAAAATTGACATTTTCAAATTGATCGGCCAAGTTCATCAGTGTTTGATTCAAGCCACCTCTACTCACGGAGTAAATCGCCTGTCCCTCTTTTCCGTATGCTTGCGGTGTTAGCGTGCCATCTTCTGCATGCATCATTCTGCCATACATAGGAATAGCTGTTTCTCTAATGTTTTCATCTACTCCAGCCATTTTTAACGCTTTCCAACCTCTGTCGGATAAAGCCAAGTTAATTGATCGGCCTGCGCTCAGCTTCACATTTCGCATATCAGGTCTTCGTTCAAAAACATCGACTTGAAATCCTTTTTTTGCCATCAAAATGGCTTGTAGAGATCCTACTAGTCCTGCTCCTACAATCGCTATTTTCTCCATATTATAAAGTCTTTAATCCTTCGTCTAATAATTTTCCAAACTGATAAACATCTTCGAATGAGTTGTACATTGGTACAGGCGCCATTCGAATTACATTAGGCTCTCTCCAGTCAGCAATTACACCCTTTTCAGTGATAAAATCAAACAATT
>CBFHZL010000249.1:0-1261 GCA_965660325.1 uncultured Acidiluteibacter sp. | reverse complement strand
ACCCATTTTTTATGCATTATTGTTAACATCTTTTTTTGAAAAAAGAGCTGTTAAATTTTACCTTTGAATAAACAAAAGAAAACACCCATGAAATTTTTTATCGACACCGCTAACCTAGATCAAATAAAAGAAGCTCAAGAACTTGGCATTCTAGATGGCGTAACTACTAATCCATCTCTTATGGCCAAAGAAGGTATCAAAGGAGATGAAAAAGTGAAACAACACTACATCGACATCTGCAATATTGTAGACGGTGATGTAAGTGCTGAAGTGATTTCAACAGACTTTGCCGGTATGGTAAAAGAAGGTGAAGCATTAGCTGCACTACACCCTCAAATTGTAGTAAAAGTGCCGATGATTAAGGAAGGCGTGAAAGCAATCCGATATTTTTCTGACAAAGGAATTCGTACTAACTGTACATTAATTTTCTCTCCAGGACAAGCATTGCTAGCTGCTAAAGCAGGTGCAACATATGTTTCTCCATTTATTGGCCGATTAGATGATGTATCTACCGACGGTTTAAATCTAATCGATGAGATTCGTTTGATTTTTGACAACTACGGATATGATACGCAGATTTTAGCTGCTTCTGTTCGTCATGCCATGCACATTATCGATTGTGCTAAACTAGGCGCTGATGTTATGACTGGTCCATTAAGTGCAATAACTGCTTTATTAAATCACCCTTTAACAGATATAGGTTTAGAGAAATTTTTAGCTGATCACGCAAAGAATAGCTAATTAAAAAATACATTATGTACTTCAAAAGCAGTGTTGAGAAATTGACACTGCTTTTTTTGTGGAGTGTTTTTTTTAATAGAGGAAAGTGTTGTACTTAAAATTACCCATTCTATTGTAACAGATGTTACTGTCAATACTTCATGAGTGTAGTTTCTTTGTGGTGTAGAATGAATACACCTAAAAAAAATACAATGATGGAAACAATAAATGAACAACAAGAACAAGTAGTAACTATGCCGAGAATTGGAGATAATGCTCCAGACTTTGAGGCTGTCACAACAAAAGGAAAAATTAAACTGTCGGACTTTGCAAAAGACAAGTGGATTGTAATGTTTTCTCACCCAGCAGATTTCACACCAGTTTGTACAACAGAAATGAGTGGATTTGCTCAAAGAAAGTCGGAATTTGACGCTTTAAATACAGAGCTTTTGGGCTTGAGTATCGATAGTATTCATGCACATTTAGGTTGGGTACAGAATGTACGAGAAAACACAGGAGTATACTTTGATTTCCCAATTAT
>CBFHZL010000248.1:0-1279 GCA_965660325.1 uncultured Acidiluteibacter sp. | reverse complement strand
CCATTGAAAAAGGTAGGTACATCAGATGATATAGCAAATGCAGCCATGTATTTGTTAACTGATCAATCTGCATGGATGACAGGTCAGGTATTGCATGTTGATGGAGGAATGAGTAGATTGAAGTAATGAAGAAGAACTTTACAAGCGAAGATATCGCTGCTATGGAGCAGCGATATCGCGCAAATTTCATCAATACCATAACTGGGTTTAAAGCCTTGAATTTGGTCGGAACACGAAGTGAAAACGGCCAAGATAATTTGGCTCCCTTCAACTCTATCTTTCATGTTGGTGCTCACCCTCCGCTTGTTGGTATGATTTCGCGCCCCGACTCTGTGGACCGACATACCTTAGAAAATATCCGTAAAACAGGAGTTTACACGCTGAATCATGTGCACGAAAATATGATCGATCAAGCGCACCAAACAGCTGCCCGGTACGAAAGAGATGAGTCAGAATTTGATGCTGTAGGTCTCACCGCTGAAATAATTGAGGGGTTTAATGCTCCTTTTGTAAAAGAGAGTCGCATAAAAATGGGACTAGAGGTGAAGCAAATCACACCAATTGAGCTGAATGGCACCATCATGATTATTGGAGAAATCAAGCACATCGAGTTAGAGGATGAATTAGTAGCCGACGATGGCTTTATCGATTTAGCAAAGCACGGAACCACTACCGTTGTCGGGTTAGACGGTTATTACCGACCCCAATTATTAAAAAGATTAGCTTACGCTAAGCCCGACGAGCCACTAAAAGAAATAAAATGAGTCAAGAAAAAGTAGCTATATTCTGGTTTAGGAGAGATTTAAGACTTCAAGATAATGCCGGACTTCATGCCTCACTTTCAGGGGAATATCCGGTGCAGCCCATCTTTATTTTTGATGAGAATATTTTAGCTGATTTAGAGGATAAGTCGGATGCACGAGTATCTTTTTTGCATCAAGAACTGGAAGCTATACATGAAGAGCTTCAAAGTAAAAATACATCGCTAGCGGTATACCATGGTGATCCTATGGACATATGGGAAAAGCTAACCAAAGAGTTCAGCATTGCTGCTGTTTATACCAATAGAGATTACGAACCCTATGCCACGAAAAGGGATCGAGAAGTTGGAGAATATTTGTCCAAAAAAGGGATTGATTTTAATACATTTAAAGATCAGGTGATTTTAGAGCCTGAAGAAGTGCTCAAAAAAGACGACTCTCCTTATTTGGTGTATACGCCATACAGCAAAATGTGGAAAAAAGTGGTTCAAGAAAAAGACTTTGAACAATATGCTTCA
>CBFHZL010000247.1:0-1296 GCA_965660325.1 uncultured Acidiluteibacter sp. | reverse complement strand
ATGAAATTTGTTTCATTTAAATAACCACCTGCTAAAGTAGGGTCATTCTGATTGAGCAAATCTATATTATCAATACCAGAAGTGTTTAATTTTCTTGTGATAGCACCTGCAGAAATCCCAAAACGCAGATCTTGTCTGTCGTCAAGCTGTATTTGGTAACTGTAAGCAGCGTCGTACTTATCCACTTCAAATCCACCTCTACGATCGGAAACAACCCGTAATCCTGCACCCTGATTAAGGCTAATCGGAGCGTGTAAGCCAAACATGGTATTTCGGGGCGCTCCACTAAATCCTGATAGATAAGTTTTGGTGTTTAGCATAGCAGAAATATTCCCATTATTTCCTGCAATTGCGGGGTTTAAATTAAATCTATTTAAAATATAATTATAATAGTTATGTGATAGTTCTTGACCATAACTAAAACTAGTTATTGCTAATGCAGCAATTAATAATCCTTTTTTCATTTTGTCTATCTTTTTAATGTTATGGTTCCTTTATAAATATCAGATGAGTTGCTATTACTCTGTAAAAAGTAGTAATACACCCCATCAGGCAGTTGCTCTCCATTGTAGGTACCATCCCAATCATTAGTATAGTTGGCACTTTTGTCAAAAATAATTTCTCCTGTTGTAGCAAAAATCACTAATTTATAATCGCTATATAGTGATACATTTTGAATTTCCCACGTATCGTTGTATCCATCTCCATTTGGTGAAAAGTAACCTGCTGCTGGCAATGTTCCTTCGATTTTATCAAGCACTTCGATGGTAATCATGGTAGTATCCTTTAATCCGCCTGCATCAGAAGTTTGCAGGAGAATATCATAAGACCTTACAGATTCGTAATCGAAAGAGGATGCTGTGGATAATTCACCCGAAGAGGGATCAACCGAAACTTGAGCTGTACCGCTGATTAATTGATAAGTAAGTACATCTCCATTATCGATATCATCAACAATAACCTGTCCAACAAAACTACCTAATGGTAGATTCTCTTCCACCGAAAAAGACTGCTCAGAACTAGTTGGACGCTCATTATCATTCAGCACTGAAATTGAGAAAGACTCATCAAATATACCACCTCGAGAATCTGTAGTTCTTACACGAATACTATACGAACTCTTTGTTTCAAAATCGAAAGTAGATGCTGAGAATAGTTCATCATTCTGGATTGAAAACTTGCCATTGTCTGCATCTCCCAATCCGTTTACAAGTGTGTAAGTGAAAGTCTCTGCGTTATCGGCATCAATAGAAGTAAAGCTAGCTATTCGAGTTCCCACAGCACTATTCTCGATGA
>CBFHZL010000246.1:0-1297 GCA_965660325.1 uncultured Acidiluteibacter sp. | reverse complement strand
ATCTTGTATGGGCCCAACTTTTTTCCGCTCATTCATAACTACGGGCAATCCGATATTTGGGTAGCCAAATACAGCCCCAGCGGTAAAAAAATATGGCAAGAATATGCAGGAAGTGGAGGTGCTGATCAGTTAACTGCAATGACGGTAGATGAGAATGGTAATACTTATATTACAGGTGCTTTAAGTTTTCACTTTACAAGACCACCCTTTATGTTCAATAAAATTCCTGTGTCAAATGACTCATTGGGTAATTTTATCGCCAAACTTGATTCTTCAGGAACTTTGCAGTGGCATAGAACGTTTGGTTATGACTCTATTAATAATCGAATAGTGTATATTGGTACACGAGAGTTGAAAGTTGAAGGCAATAAATTATCATTATTTGTGAGTCCGGGCCCTGGGCAATCGTTTTTATTTAATTCATCAATTTTTGATGAAGGATGGCATGCCGTAGAGTTAGATTTAAATGGAAATTATCTGTCTAAAACCAAACTACCCTTTAAGGATTTTATTAGTGGTGCCAATAATTTAAAAGCTGCGTTCGACAATCAAGGAAACTACTACTTCCATGGGCAATTCCCAGGGGATACCTTGTTTTTGGTTAATGATACCTTGGTAAGGAATAATCAAAACGTAGCCAATGGACTTGTGTTAGCAATAGATTCCTCTGGCAATTATAAATGGAGTTTTATAAGTCAAAATAATTATGATCCTTTTACGGATGGTGTTATAGTAAGGGATACCATATTTATATCTTCTCAAGTTTCAATATCTAATATAGATACTGTGAAGTTTGGAGGAAGTAAATATGAACCAAATAGTCAATTTGGCCAGGAAAGCATCCTACTATACCTCAATGCGAATAATGCTAACGTAATTGGTTTAAAACATAGTATGGGAAGAAATAATAGCTCTTCTAGCAGCTACGGCATCGCGGCCAATCAAAATTTTATGGCCATCAGTGGAAAGTTTGATCACAAAGTCACCTTTTCAGGCACTACTGATTATCTAGAAAGTGTGAGTAAAAGTAGTGGGTTTACCAACTCCGATGCATTTTTTGCTTTATTTGACCGTCAAGGGAATTACCTCTGTGAAGATATGCTGTACACCTTTGGCAGTGTAGATGGTATCCAAAAGATGACCTTTGTAGATTCGAGTATCTATGTAGCAGGTTTTTTCAACGATACGCTCTTCGTGCAAGGAGATACACTCATCGCGAGTGGTAGTAATGATGTGTTTTTAGCCCGCTATGATTTACCGTGTGATAAAGGCGTTCTTGTGGGAATTGAAGAAGAAA
>CBFHZL010000245.1:0-1335 GCA_965660325.1 uncultured Acidiluteibacter sp. | reverse complement strand
GTATGTGAATCACACCACGATGGAAATACAAAGCGACCATCTGCATCAATGGATTGAATGGGTTCCCCTTTTGTGTTATAAGGAGAATCCATGCTTCCGTAATCTTTAATGATTTCGTCTTCAATTAGTAACCAAGCATTTTCTATGGTAGATAGTTCCCCTTGATCGGCTCCTTTTTTTATCAATGGTGCTTCGTCGCTCACTTGAACAAGTGATTTAATGTTTTGAATAAGTAGCTGCATAAAATTGTATTCTTTTTGTCTTTTTTTAGCTGTTTAGGACAAATATCCTGATTTTTATGACGGATGTTTCGTTTTATGCAACATTCCCCAATTAGAAATATTATTTTTGTTGACATGCGAGGAAACACATTTGGTCAAGTATTTCAGGTTCATACTTTTGGCGAAAGTCATGGTGTAGCTATTGGTGGAATTATCGACGGGATGCCAGCAGGAGTAACAATAGACCTCACTAGAATACAGGCAGCCTTAGATAAAAGAAAGCCAGGGCAGTCTGCGATTACTACTCAACGAAAAGAGAGTGATGAAGTGCAATTCCTTTCGGGAATATTTGAAGGTAAAACCATGGGAACACCCATAGGATTTATTATACCTAACCAAGATCAAAAGTCAAAAGATTACAGTCATATTAAAGATAGCTATCGTCCATCTCACGCTGATTATACCTACGATGTCAAATTTGGCACAAGGGATTACAGAGGTGGAGGTCGATCTTCTGCCCGAGAGACTGCATGTAGGGTAGTAGCAGGAGCTCTTGCTGCACAAGTATTAGAAAGTTTGGGAATTACATTAAATGTTTATGTTTCTCAAGTCGAGGATATTGTCTTGAGTACGCCTCCTAGTGAGTTGGACTTTTCTTTGATTGAGTCAACTGTTGTTCGCTGTCCCGATATTACTCTGGCTAATCAAATGATTGAACGCATTAATGCAGTAAAGAAAGCTGGAGATACAGTTGGAGGTGTAGTCTCAGCCCACATTACAGGAGTACCTCCGGGTATTGGAGAGCCTGTATTTGATCGACTTCATGCTGACTTAGGTAAAGCTATGTTGAGTATTAATGCTGTGAAAGGGTTTGAATACGGCTCAGGCTTTGCGGCTGCTACCATGAGAGGTTCTGCACATAATGATTTGTTTGTACAGGAAGAAAATCAAATCAACACCAAAACAAATAATTCAGGTGGCAT
This sequence comes from uncultured Acidiluteibacter sp., assembly GCA_965660325.1. Taxonomy (GTDB): domain Bacteria; phylum Bacteroidota; class Bacteroidia; order Flavobacteriales_E; family Vicingaceae; genus Acidiluteibacter. The sequence goes on along the minus strand of CBFHZL010000245.1, from coordinate 131 downwards.
ACAAGGTGGGATTTCTAACGGAGAACCCATTAATTTTAGGGTTGCATTTAAGCCCGTAGCTACCATTATGCAAAACCAACAAACAGTAAATAACCAAGGAGAAGAAACCTCCATAAAAGGGAAAGGACGTC
>CBFHZL010000244.1:0-1347 GCA_965660325.1 uncultured Acidiluteibacter sp. | reverse complement strand
AGCACGGTGGTTCGCCCACAGATTGATGGTATAGTAGTTCTAAATGATTATGTTGGGAGTATTGGGACCTCTTCTTTAGGCAGAGCGAGAACGCTTACACATGAAATTGGTCATTATTTAAACCTGCCTCACTTGTGGGGAAGCACTAATGACCCGGGGTTGCAAAGTAATTGTAATACAGATGACGGTATAGGCGATACGCCAAACTCTATTGGGTGGCAAAGTTGTAACCTGCAGGGAACCACATGTGGTTCATTAGATAATGTTCAAAATTACATGGAGTACAGTTATTGTTCGCGTATGTTTACTCAAGGCCAAGCCAATCGAATGAGAGCGACTATGACAAGTAGTATTGCATTTAGAAGCAATTTATGGTCGTCATCTAATTTAACCGCCACTGGTGTTTCATTGCCAGATGTCCTTTGTAAAGCGGAATTCGAAATAAGCGAGACTTTCGCTTGTGCAGGAGATACTGTTATTTTTTCGGACTTATCGTATACTAATCCAACTACATGGATGTGGCAAATTGCCGGAGCGACTCCTTCGAGCTCATTTGTCCAAAACCCGTCAGTAGTGTACAGTCAACCTGGTGTCTATGGTGCAAATTTAACTGTTTTCAATGGTGGTGTTAGTAAATCAGTTACAAAGAACAATTTGATTAGGGTGTATTCAAACACTGCGGATACAGTATCAGAATCATTCGTAGAATCATTTGAAAACCAAGCTTACTTAAATAGTAAATGGCTCTTCCTGAATGATTTTGATGGAGGGAAATTTGAAGTGTCATCTTCTGCCTCAGTTAGTGGGAATAACAGTCTTTACTTTGACAACATAAACTATTCTAGAGACAATCAAGAAGTCGCAATTATTAGCCCCTCATTTGACCTTTTGGCGTTAAGCAATCCTAAATTAAAGTTTAGCTATTCATATGCCACAAAGGGAAGTAGCAGTAATGATGAATTTAATATTTATTCCTCTACGGACTGCGGTAAAACATGGAATCCGCGCTTTGGATTAGTTGGAAACACGATGTCTACTTCATCACCTTCTACTGCAGCTTTTATTCCACAGAGTGCTAGCGATTGGAACTCCTTTACACTTCCGTTATCCGCAGTGACGAATTTTGATAACGTTCGATTTAAGTTTGAATTTATAGGTAACCAAGGGAATAATTTTTACGTAGATGATATTAATATCACTGGAACACTTGTCGGTTTAGCCTCAAATTCACTTTTGGATGAAACGGTAAGTTTATTTCCGAACCCAACACAAACGGACCATTCAGTACTTCAGTTTGAGTTAAATGCTCCTGTTAATCTGATGGTTGTAAACCTGCAAGATGTTACC
>CBFHZL010000243.1:0-1372 GCA_965660325.1 uncultured Acidiluteibacter sp. | reverse complement strand
AATACGGATAAGTCAGTAGGAGCTACTTGTATTGCAATATCAATAGCCCGTATCAATAAAGGAGAGCTACCAATGATGCCAAACCGTTGTTTTATTTGATCTACTGTCATGGGTTAGTCATTTACTACTTTTCCAATCAATGTACCAGTTGTACACGATTCAATTAATACATTCACATACGTGCCTACTTGATGATTCTCTTTTGGGAAAACAGCTACGGCATTTTGAGGTGTTCGCCCGTACAACTCATCTTCAGATTTTTTAGAAGTACCTTCGATTAAAACTTCATAGACATTACCAACCATTTCGTTGTTTCTAAAATGAGCATTCTCTCTGTGTAGTCTGATGATTTCTTCTAGTCTACGTTGCTTGGTCGCCTCAGGTATGTCATCTTCGAATTTACGCTGAGCTACAGTGTTAGGGCGCTCAGAATACTTAAACATATAGCCTAGTTGATACCTGACATATCGCATCATATCGAGTGTTTCTTGATGCTCTTCTTCCGTTTCTGAACAGAATCCCGCAATAATATCACTAGAAATAGAGCAGTCAGGGATTACTTCCCAAATTTTATCGATTCGCTCTTTGTACCACTCTTTAGTGTAGCCCCGATTCATCAATTCGAGAATTCTATTGTTTCCTGACTGCACCGGAAGGTGAATGTAATTACAAATATTATCGTACTTGGCGATGGTATAAATTACATCATCGGTAAGGTCTTTTGGGTGAGAGGTGGAAAAGCGAACACGTAATAAAGGATCTATTTGAGCTACCATTTCCATTAGCTGCGCAAAGTTCACGCTTTCTTTTTGCTCTTCTTCGGATAAGTTTTTAAACTCTTTCTTTAATCCGCCACCATACCATAAATAAGAATCTACATTTTGACCCAACAAGGTAACTTCTCGGTAGCCTTGTTCAAATAAGAGCTGAGCTTCATTTACGATACTTTTAGGATCTCTGCTTCGTTCTCTCCCTCGGGTAAAAGGAACCACACAAAAGGTGCACATATTATCGCAGCCTCTGGTGATCGATACAAAGGCAGTTACGCCATTTCCACCCATTCGTATAGGCTCTATTTCGGAGTAAGTTTCTTCTTTTGATAAGATCACGTTAACGGCCTTTTGTCCATTATCGACCTCTTCAACTAAGTTTGGTAGATCGCGATAAGCGTCAGGTCCAACTACCAAATCCACCAACTTCTCTTCATCAATCAATTTAGACTTTAATCGCTCAGCCATGCAGCCAAGCACACCGATAACCATTTCGGGTTTGTTCTTTTTAATGGTATTGAAATTAGCAAGTCGCTTTCTTATAGTTTGCTCGGCCTTATCTCTAATCGAGCATGTGTTCAGTAAAATAAGGTCAGCCTCAT
>CBFHZL010000242.1:0-1388 GCA_965660325.1 uncultured Acidiluteibacter sp. | reverse complement strand
AGTAGAATACTTAATTTTGACGCTGATTTATATTTAACAATGGAAGTACTTATTCAGGCCGCACAACTTATATTGAGTTTGTCAATATTGGTGATTTTACATGAGTTAGGCCACTTTATACCTGCAAAATTATTCAAAACCAAAGTCGAAAAGTTTTACCTTTTCTTCGATCCGTGGTTTTCTCTTTTTAAGTTTAAAAAAGGAGAAACAGAGTATGGAGTTGGATGGCTTCCACTAGGAGGTTACGTAAAAATTGCCGGCATGGTGGATGAATCCATGGATAAGGAGCAGTTAAAAGAAGAGCCTAAACCTTGGGAATTTAGATCAAAGCCTGCTTGGCAGCGATTAATCATTATGCTAGGTGGTGTGATTGTAAACGTCATTCTTGGAATCGTTATTTATGCAGGTATTTTATTTACTTGGGGTAATGAATATATTCCTACTGAAGGTTTAAAATACGGTGTTTATGCAGATAGTGTAGCGATCAATATGGGTCTTCAAAGTGGAGATAAGATTATCGCAGTAGACGGGGAAAAAGTTGAAAAGTTTAGTGATATTCAAATGAATATCTTGATTAACAACGCTAAAAAAGTTACCGTTGAGCGAAACCAACTTCAAGAAGATATTACCTTGCCGGAAGGCACTATTTCCGGTTTGATTAAAAATCAAAAGCCGTTTTTAGAGCCTGCGATTATCAGTGAAGTAAAAGAAGTTACACCAAATACTGCTGCTGACTCAGCGGGTTTATTAGAAAAAGACATTATCATTGGAATTGACGATGAAAAGACTCCTTTCTTTCAAGATGTGGTGCGTTACTTGAAAGCACGACCAAATGAAAATGTGGTCCTCAAAGTAATCAGAAACAATGAGTCGCTTGATTTACCTGCTAAAGTGCGATCAAACGGAACCTTGGGTTTTGCAATTACACCGATTAACGAGCAAATTGACTTCTCCACAGAGGAATATACCGCACTTCAATCCATTCCTGCAGGAGTTAACAAAGCGTATGACTCTTTCGACAATTACATTAAACAAATGAAACTTGTTTTTGAACCAGAAACGGAAGCGTATAAGTCGCTTGGTGGGTTCATTAGTATTGGTAAAGCCTTTTCTCCTGAGTGGGACTGGCAGAGATTTTGGAGCTTCACAGCGTTCCTATCAATTATACTTGCCATTATGAATATATTGCCCATCCCTGCTTTAGATGGTGGCCATGTGCTGTTTTTATTGTATGAAATTGTAAGCGGTAGGAAACCATCTGACAAGTTTTTGGAAAACGCTCAGGTCGTTGGATTCGTAATTCTCTTAGCGCTAATGGTATTGGCAAATGGTAACGACATTTTAAGACTGTTCCAGTAGTCTTATTAACACCTTATTGTTTTTTAATT
>CBFHZL010000241.1:0-1389 GCA_965660325.1 uncultured Acidiluteibacter sp. | reverse complement strand
CTAATTAAGTCAGTTTTTGAATTAAACTCAAGCATTTCTACTCCTGCAGTTATGAAAGGGCTAAAACTTCTTCGTGGGTTAAGGAAATTTCCAAAATTATATTCTAAGCTTAATCCACTAACACGTATGGTTGATTCAAAGTTTAGATTTCGTTCTAGACGTCGTTCTTCAACTCGCATTTTACCAAACATGTAATATAAGTTCAGATTTAAATACTCTAGCAATGGTTGATGAAGATAGAGCTCGTAAACAGGATTACTTACAAATGGGTTTCCATAATCATAGTCTCTCAAATCTCCATAAAAGGAAATTAATCCAACTCCAAGACCTAATGTAGGAGGAGTGATTTTTTTCTGCTCTAAAGGTTCTACTTCTAAGGAGTCAGTATTCGATTGTCCAATCGAGTTAAATGAGATAAAAAGAAAAGACAGTAGTGCTATTAAAGAATTTGATTTCATGTATTTGCTAGCTATATTCAGGATTTAAATATACGCGTTTTTTGCAAATATTAACTTTAGTAACAAATAGTTATTTATACCACTGTTGTTTACTAATCATTAAAGCTTCCTGAACTGTAATCCTGTTTCCTTGATTGTAGGCAGTTACAAAGGCATCAGAAATTTTATTATCACTCTCCCAAACTCTATTTCGCTTATCTCTAGCTTTTTTGTATACAGGAAACTGCCCAATTGTGTACTTTCTCCACCCTTCATGAAATTCTATTGATACTTTTTCATTGATTTTGTGTCTAGTAACAAAATAGTCAGTTGCTACCTCTTTTTTTCCTGCAGCTATCTGAACTTTGTAAGAGATGCCAGTTTCAGGTGATGGAATATTACTGACTACTTCTTCTAAAGGCTTTTCTATCTTTTCTTCTATTGGTATTACAGGTTGTGAAATAGCTTCAGTTATGGGTTCCTCTATTACTTTTTCAATTTCCTCTTCTTCTACAGTTTTTGTGTCTTCTGCTAGAGGTTCTTCTATTTCATCAATAACTTCTTCTACTGCTATGGTCTCCACTTCAGTTTGATCTTCCAATTGCGCAATTTTTTCACCATTCGAAACTTCAATAGGTGGTAATTCTGAAGCTATCAGGTCTTCTTGAAATGTCTGCTCGTTTTTTAAATAGGAGAACTTACCACTAATTTTGTTAACATTATCAGCTACAGCGCTTCTTTCTAGATAGTACGAAACGGTTATTGATTCTCCAAATGGCAAAGCCATCCATAAAATTTTAACTACATTATTTTGAAAAGAGAAAAACCCCTCGTTAGATACATTTTCTGTTGCAATATATCCGAGTGGAATATACTCTTCAATTTTACCAAAACTGTTTATTTCTTCCTTTTCAATTGTTAATTCAACCAAAAGCTTGTTTTCATTTTCAGT
>CBFHZL010000240.1:0-1390 GCA_965660325.1 uncultured Acidiluteibacter sp. | reverse complement strand
CCGCTAAACCATCATCTGTACCAATCCATAATTCACCATCTTGATCGATTGCGCCAACCATACCTCTAGAACCAGGTAAGCTTCCATTACCAGGGGCGCTAGTTAGTAACAATTCTCTATCGTCTCTCCTATCTTCTATAGTTCCACCATCATCAAAGACTAAGATTTCGAGATTTGATCCAACACGAGGTATTAAAACCCACTTTAATCCACCTTGTGTGATTAGTATATCTCCTATTGATTTATCTGCAGAGATATTATTGGTAAATCCAAAGTTATACCATTCTTTATCATTTGTATAAACAGAAATAGCTGTATCGGTATACGTATGTGATATCCATAGATTTCCGTTTTGATCATAACTTGTACCTGCAACTCCATACCATTCATACTGTTGTCTGGATGGTACTTTTGAGTTCGTGCTATCAAATTGATTGATTAATTCATCGTTTTGAAATTCCAGTAGACCTTTACCCCAACTTCCAACAAATACATGGTTCTCGTCCGAAGGGTCGATTGTTATGTTTAATAGATCAAAACTACCTGATAATGGCTCGTATGAGCGATTTGTCAAGGTTTTCCATTCTCCTTCTTTATAGATATTTATCTCAGGCGCCACTTTTCCATTGCTTGATTCGATTTTATATACTTGTTCAGATGCGGGCCCATTAGCTGAGTAGCGTTTAATACGTGAATCCTTTTGACTTACTAGGCCGGAGAATTCATCTGCAAACCACTCTGTGTTTGTAGTCAAATCAAAGTCTATGTCGTTGGGTTGAAAAAATCCCCCGTCTGAAAATTGTGTTAACGTATCCGTCACATTTAATTGATTGTCTATGCGAATAAGTGTTCCTGTAGACAGCACGTTTAGTTTACCGTTTAAAGAAACTACTCCATTTACGTTATTCACTTGATATGCAATTTTATTCCATTGCCCTTGCTCTCTTGCATAGATGCTATCCCCCGTTCCTGGAAACGCAGTACTAACTGCTATTAACTTATCATCATATTTTTCTATAAACTTAAACGGAAAACGTGACAAGGATGTTTCTCTCTTCCAGTTTTGAAAGTCGTTCAAATTTGAACTAAGTGTTGCGTACTTTATGCCCGTTGCTGTTGCTGCATAAATGGTATCATTTAGGATGGATATATCGAATATGCTTTCAAAAGTACCATTCGAGCCTATGATGTAATTGTCTGAGATTTCTCTTCTTTCTGTATTTAGTTTAACGATACCGAAACCTGAGGAAATGTACAAAAACTCATTTTCTACTAGTACATTATTAATTGATTTATCAGGAATGGTGAGGTCATTTTTTAGGAAAGGAATATTAAATATGGCATCGTTCCTAAATAAATCTATATTTCCATTGCCGTAAGTAATTACTAA
>CBFHZL010000239.1:0-1406 GCA_965660325.1 uncultured Acidiluteibacter sp. | reverse complement strand
CAATCGACGTAAAGCCTAATTGTGCTTTAAAAAACAGCTTTTTAACAATATAGAAAATACCTATCCCAAATGATAATAGACTGCCTATCAAACCTACTTTAGTAAGTAATTGTGCTGGAAAAGATGAGTAGGTAAAAAGAATATTAATGTACAGACCGACTAAATTACTAGATTGATAGGAAGATGGTTTTCGTGATGCTGAGTAACTAATGGGAAGGAAAATCACATTCTTTGTGTACCATGCAAGAATTTCATCGAGAAAAACAAATGGTGTTTGGTGTTTAATTAGTTGCTTGTAAACATCTCTTTTTATTAGTCTAAAGGCTGATCCATCTCCATATCCTTCTGAAAATGCTCGTGTAGACCATTTGAAAATACGGCTAATCCCTTTTCTAGCAGCACTTTTGTTTTGTGATTTTGGTGTGCCAAACACAATGTCTGCTTTGGAGGAGTGTAGCTTGTCTACTAGTGTTTTTATTTCATTTATAGGGTGCTCAAAATCGTCGTCCATTGTCAATAGTAACGCCCCTTCAGCTTCACAAATACCTGCTAAAGTTGCACTGTGTTGTCCTGAATTTTTATGCAACCTCAGTCCAATAATGTTAGGGTATTGGTTAGCTTTTTTTTCAATAATAGCATAGCTATTGTCAGGGCTTTGGTCATCTACAATTATTAGTTCCCATTTTAGCGTATCTAAATACTGGTCATTTTCTAATGCATCGATTAATGCATCTATGCTTTGCTCTGATTTGTAAGTAGGAATTACAATAGAAAGGTCACAATTAGTCATGAGAAACATCTTTTTAGGATTCGTTGATAAATTGCTTGCTGCCCTTTAGGTATTTTCGATATTATTTTTAGTGCGTATTCTTTTTCAAAAGGTTGGAAGAAAATATCATTTTCTGTTAACTGTTCCAGAATATTGAAATCACCAACGTTGAATTTCGCTAATTTTGCCCGATAAGCAGAATAGTCTTGCTTTGTTTGTTCCATCCATATTACTTCAGGATTTGGGTGTGTCTTTTGAGTCGGTTTATAACCCATAAATTGATTGTAGGCGATGGCTTTTTTGTTTGACTTTAAAACTTGGGCATAGTTTTTTTCAAATCCATTAATGTAAAAATTCCAATCATTGAGTATAATGGAAGCTGTTATGGATGCTTCGTAATTTCTATCTTCATTCCATACGAAGATACCACCTTCTGATGTCTTGTTTTGGTAATCAATATTTTTGCCATTAATGAGGCCAACTGCAGCATCATTTTGATAGATTAAGAAATAGAAATGTTTTTCTGTTTTTATCTCTTCGAACCAAAGAAGTTGCTGTTCTCTGCTGATTTGTTCCCGATGAATCATGTTGTTTTTGATAACATCAGTATTCCGGTACTGACGAATCATTTCTAGAT
>CBFHZL010000238.1:0-1439 GCA_965660325.1 uncultured Acidiluteibacter sp. | reverse complement strand
CCTAAGAATAATAGTGGTAGAGATGTGATGATAGATGCACCCGCAACGATTGCAGATGCTCAACTAGAAGAGTTGTTTCTGAATACGGTGAAGGCAGATACGAATAACTAGCAACCCCACATCATAGTGAAAACAAAAAGGCCCAAATTATAGATTTGGGCCTTTTTTTTACAACTCATATTCAAACTAATTAATTCTGCAACCGCATAGATGTGGTCCACCAAGCATCTTTAAAAGAATTGGTTGTCCTAAGGTCTTTTACGGACTTTATTGCTTCTTCTAAAGTAAATGCCTGCTTTAGTATTACATGATTCCATGTTCCTCTGCTATTCATGACCAATTGAACATCTTTGCTCTTTGCCAACTCTAGCGTCAACTCCTCTGCTCTTTTTTGATCTCTCCTAGAACCAATCACAACGTAATACATACCTTCCGTTAGGTCCTTTGCATCAATTTGATTGTTCTCAATCTGTGAAAGAATTGTTTTATTATCTTCCGCTACTTCATCAACAGTAGACTTCAACACCTTCATTTCACTCTTAACTACTTGCATTTCATGAAGCAGCCAGTCGATTTTTATTTCCAAACTGTCTTTAGGAACCTCTCCTGTTGTTTTTATCAATCGATCTAGTCGATCATTTAGTTCATTAATTTTAGTTTTGTTCTGTGTTACTTCTCCACTATCCGATTGAGCAGACAATTGGCCCGTTAACAGCAAAAAACCAAGTGCTATTATTACATTCTTCATTACTTAGCGTATTTTTTTTCTAATGCGATAATTTGCTGCTCAATAGTAACCAAACGCTTTTCAACAATCTTCGCTGTAGCTTTATCATTGGAATCTTCCAATTTGTTCAACTCAGCTCGAATGGATTGAATCTCGCTTTGTACTTGAGCCCTATTGTACTTATTATCCTTATCATTAATCATTGCATCGAAACGTGCGACATAATCATCTAAGGTGCGAACAAGTGCGGTCTTTCTCTTTTGATTGGCCGATTTAAATGCTACTTGAATTACAATTTCATGGGAGCCACCTCCAATCATTTCTAAGTCCGAATTAGACATCTCATATGCATAACCTAATCCAAAAGGCCCAAGGTCAAAACCCAAACCAAAAGTTAAGTTATTATTAGATCGATAACCTGCCATTGCCCACACTTTTTCGTCATATTCCCCTTTTACAAGGACGTCAAATTGGTTTTCTATTGTGGGTATATTCTGGTAAATAAACGTAGGAGTAACAGAGATAGGAGAATTTTCAAACTCATATCTGTAAGATGCAGATCCTACAATGTACTCACTTATTGGCTCACTTCCTTGAATTAAATGCGGAGCACTAAGGCCAACTTGTAGGTTATCAAAATCATATACCAAACCAACTCCTGCAATGAAATTTGGTTCATTTAAATAACCACCTGCTAAAGTAGGGTCATTCT
>CBFHZL010000237.1:0-1478 GCA_965660325.1 uncultured Acidiluteibacter sp. | reverse complement strand
CCACCGTTTTGGTCATCCGTAGCAATACGAATGCTGTGTTGTGGTTTTAGATTCTTATCCAACATAATTGCCGTAAACAAGGAGTCATTTCTTACTGTAAAGTCAGCATTATCAGCATCGCCTACTCCATTAGCTAAACTGTAGGTGTGAATCTGAAAAGTATCTTGATCTAAAGTATTCAATTTACCAACAAATAAGCCAGCAGGCATATTTTCATTAGCGCTTGCATTGCTTAAGAGCAAATCTGTTGGCACATCATTCGCATCGATAATTCTTATTGTCAGCAACTTGGTATACAACCCACCACTTAAATCGTTCGTTTGAACATATACAAAGTATTCTTTCCTTCCTTCATAGTCAAAAACAGTACTAGTCCTTAGTTGGTCACCTACTATTAAGAAGTTCGCATTATCATTACCAGGAATATTATCAAAAGAATAAGCATGTGTTTGAGCAGCATCTTCATCTACAGTTGAGAGAGTTCCTACTAAAAAGTTTTGCGCTCTATTTTCTTGAACGCTATCTTTTGACAATAGCAAATCTGTTGGAACATCATTCAAATCATTTACAATAATTAGCAAGCTATCTTCAAATGTATTAGCTGCACGGTCAGTTACTCGAACTCGAATAGTAAAAGTAGACTGGGTTTCAAAATTAAATACTTGATTTGCTCGAAGTGAATTCCCAAAAACATTGAATTTACTGTTATCAGCACTACCTGCTCCACTCACTAATGAATAGGTAAATACTTCATTGGCATCTTGGTCAGTTGCTGTAAGCAGTCCTATCACTGAATTAGCGGGCATTTGTTCATCAATAGCTGCATTAGACAATGTAATTGCAGATGGCGCATCATTGGTATTCTTAACAATGATTGTTAATTGACGCTCCAAAAAGCATCCTTCAGAGTCGGTAGCTCTCAGACGGACAGTGTAACTATTCTTATTCTCGAAATCAGCTACAAAATTGGCTATCAATTGACCATTCACGATTGAAAAGCTGTTATTATTAGTTGACCCAACTCCTGAAACAAGTGTATATGTATGACTCTGCCCCTGATCAGCATCAACTGTAGAAAGAGTGCCAACAACTTGACCAGTTGCTATGTTTTCTTGGATACTATCATTTGAAATCGAAAGTGAAGTTGGTGCATTATTTGTTTTTACAATAAATGGAGAAGCTAGTGTACCATAAATTGCATTATCTTGAAACAATATGCTGTCTACGCTCATATAAATAGAATCTGAAGCAACATCGTAGAACTGAAAATTTACCGTTTCTCCACTAACTGCATTACTATACACAGACATGGTAGTTATATACTTTCCGTTTATTACATTGGAAGTATTTGCAGTACCTCTAAGAACACCACCAACAAATGCTCCTAGTTTATTAGACGGATTGGTAAGTTCAGCACAGTTTACATCTAAGCTGGCAGTAACAGTCATATTATACTGAAATGCACTGGGATTTACATT
>CBFHZL010000236.1:0-1490 GCA_965660325.1 uncultured Acidiluteibacter sp. | reverse complement strand
GGACAACCAGCTATCTCTACTGCATCGCTTCCGGATATTGTATTTATGCTTTTGTTCTTCTTTATGGTAACTACCGTTATGAGAGAAGTAACACTTAAAGTTGAAATTCAAACTCCAAAAGCTACAGAGGTTGATAAATTAGAGCGTAAGTCATTGGTAAGCTACATATACATTGGAGAGCCAATCAAATCGTTACAAGGTACTTTTGGGACCGAGCCAAGAATACAGTTGAACGATGCTTTTGCAACCAAAAGAGATATCATTCAATTCGTTGAGATTGAAAGAGAAAATACAGATGAGGCGGAACGTCCATTAATGACCTTTTCTATGAAAGTAGATAACGATGTAAAAATGGGAATCGTTACAGATGTAAAACAAGAGTTAAGAAAGGCGAATGCCTTAAAGATTAACTACTCTACTGGTAAAACAGATAAGATTGTTGATTAATAAAATCTAGTTGTTATAGTAAAGGCCACTCCATTGGAGTGGCCTTTTTTTGTGTGGTGATTAAGGGTGTGAGATTGATTTTCGTTTAACTGCCTTCACAAGGGACAAAAGGTATTTCTAGGCAGAGTAATTAATCTATTATGACAAAAGTGCTTATGTTGCTTCCGCTAGGTTCTGCTTAAATCGCTTTAGGGTGAGGTATAAGATCAACAATGAAATGATGACGTATATTTCGCTGCCTTCTCTGTTCATTGCCTCCAGCTCTACATCGGTAGTTGCTGAGCCTGTTGCATAGCTAATAATAACAGCTGTTCCATTATTAATAAAATGTGCAATAATAGGCACCCACAGGTTGTTACTCCATAAATAGTAATAGCCAAAAAGAGCTCCTAGTAGCAATCGAGGTAAAAACCCATAAAACTGTAAATGGATTGCGCTAAATAAGAATGCGGTAATCCATACTGCAGTATGTCCGTTTTTCGTCCATCCTTGTAGTTGTTTTTGAAGTACTCCTCTAAATATAAGCTCTTCTCCTAATGCAGGGATTACTGCAATGATTAATAGGTTTATGAGTAGGTCCGGTAAGCCTTTCATGGTTAAAAAAACTGCTGTCAACTCTTTTGCTCGTTCTTCGGCATCTTGCATCCATTTTTCTATATTCTGAAGACTCTCCGGTAAACTTAATTGTCCATTGTATTTAATTAGCCATTCCATACCTGGAATAGAGATAAAATAGATGAGTAAAAGAAAAAATACGGTCCTTCCATTTATACTTTCCTTTAGGTTGAGGTATTTTAAGGGTTTTTCTTTGTAGTAGAGGAGGTATAAAAATGGAGGTAAAACGAACAGTCCAATAGAATTAAAAAGTTGAATAAACTTTAATGCGCCTGTGAATGCTGGGTTACTTGTATTAGCAAATATGTCTTGCGCATCAGATATGGCTAGTCCAAATATATATGGAGCTAAAAATACGCTGAGCATAGAAAAAATTCCGCCTATTACCAGGCTAAATCCAACCAGTATTAATAGCTTGGAAATGATAT
>CBFHZL010000235.1:0-1494 GCA_965660325.1 uncultured Acidiluteibacter sp. | reverse complement strand
TGCATGCTCTTGATGAGTTTCACAATTTTTTCTTCCGTGATTCTATTCAGGTTAAAGGCATCTTCTCCCAATCGAATGGGAATGCGGATAAGCGATGCTTTTTTTATAATCGGACCTGATGAACTCTCATAGACATTACTAAATAATAGCCGAATAGCATTAGAACCGATATCAATAGCCGCGAACCTCAAACGAATAAATAAGTTTAGTTAATAGATGACTCTAAGGTAGAAAGAATCATACGCCTACCGAGAAAAAATCACGAAAGTTTAGCACAAATCACTGTTAAAAACTAGTCTTTTCTAGACTCAAGCTTCTTTTTAAAATAATCGTGTGTAGCGATCTGAGCACGCGTATTTTTCTCAGCATCCGTTTGCACATAGTCATTGGATAGCGTTTGGTCCCAAACTCTTGCTTTGGTATTATCCTTTAATTGAATGTTTATGATATCAATCAACTCCTGCTTAATTTTTGGATCAAATATAGGAACCGTTACCTCCACTCTTCTATCAATATTACGCGTCATCCAATCGGCCGAACCAATATACACTTTTGTATCTCCACCGTTGCCAAAAATCATTACCCTTGAGTGCTCTAGCAGCCGATCGACTAAACTTATTGCATGAATATTTTCGCTATACGACTGCTGCGGAATAACATTGCAAATACCACGAACGATCAATTGGACCTTGACTCCTGCTTCACTAGCTTCATAAAGCACGTTTGCCATTTCTTCATCGTGAAGGTTATTTACTTTAATGGTCACAAAAGCCTCTTTACCGGCCTTTGCATTCGCAATTTCTGCCCGAACTAGTTTTATAAACTGACGACGTGTATTAAATGGACTCACTAATAAATGCCTAAATACATGACGCTTATAATTATCCTTAAAGAAGGCAAACACTTTTTTTACTTCATTGGTAATTTTAGAGTTTGCGGTTAAAAAAGAGTGATCGCAATAGATCTCAGAGGTTTTTTCATTAAAGTTTCCGGTGCCAATGTGAGCGTAGTAAACATTTCTATTCGCTTCTTTTCGACGAATCAAAATGATTTTGGTGTGGACTTTTAATCCTGCTACACCAAAATTAACGGTAATGCCTTCCTCTTGTAATTTATTCGCATAATAGATATTCGACTCTTCATCAAACCGAGCTTGAAGCTCTACAATTACTGTTACTTTCTTCCCATTCTTAGCGGCATTGATAAGCGCGTTAATCACTTTCGAATTTTTAGCCACCCGATACAGTGTAATTTTGATGGACCGCACTTTGGGATCAATGGCTGCTTCACGCAGCAGATCAATCACATAATTAAACGATTGATATGGATAAGATAAGAGTACATCTTTTTCCTTAATAGCAGAAAATAAGCTCACATGTCTTTCCAAGTATTTATGCTTGACAGCAGGGAGTGGCTTATACCGCAATCGCTTAGCACCGATAACAGGAAAATCAATAAAATCCTTGAAATTATGATAACGACCACCTGCAACAA
>CBFHZL010000234.1:0-1521 GCA_965660325.1 uncultured Acidiluteibacter sp. | reverse complement strand
ATGGCCTGACTTCATGTAATGGTGAACCCGCTCGACCAGCTTTGGATCACAATCAAAATTAGGGAACCCTTGAGATAAATTAATCGATCCTTGCTCATTGGCCAATTGAGACATTTTAGTAAAAATAGTGGTTCCTACCTTAGGTAATTTGCTGTGAAGTGGGGATTTGAATTCTATCATAGAATCAAGTTAAATCGGTTCATTGAGTCAAAAATACTAGATAAAAAGCAATGAGATTAAAAAAAAATTAAGAATACTTTCTTTTCTATCTGAACAACAAAAATAACAACTAACTGTATTTTAATAGGTTAGAGCACAAGAGAGGATAAATACAAGTTTACCCTTACTTTAACTGATTGATTTTGACTTGCTTTTTCCATCTTAGTAAACTAAATTTAACTTTTATTTATTAATTCAGTTAGCCATGATTAAAAACTACCTTACAGTACTTAGCTGTTTAATTGCTTTATCCATTAATGCACAAGTCAATAACGAATCATTAGGAGTTGGAGCTGGAGCAAGTATTACAACTGGAGATTATAACACCTTGATTGGAGACTCCTCTGGAGCTAACTTATCATCTGGTTCATACAATACTTTTTTAGGATTTCGGTCAGGATTTAATCAGACAACTCAATTTGATAATATTTTCATTGGGTCGAACGCAGGTCTAAATTCTACTTCTGGAACAGATAACACGATAATAGGAACTAGGGCAGCAGAAGGCACTGGCACAGGTTTGCGAGGCACAGATAACGTAATTATAGGTACTGAAGCTGGACGAAATATGAATGGATTCGCTAACGATAATGTTATTGTTGGAGAAGAAGCAGGAGAAGCATTAATAGATGGAGACGACAACGTATTTATTGGGGAGGATGCGGGATACAATACTACAACTGCAAGCGATAACACTTTTGTAGGAAATCAAGCAGGACGCTCCAATACAACAGGTTACAGAAATGCGTTTTTTGGAAATGAAGCTGGTTATGACAATAGTACAGGACATTGGAATACCTTTGTCGGTGACTCTGCAGGTACAGATAATGGTAAGGGTATAGCCAACACATTCATAGGGCATGCTGCAGGAGCAGCAACTGAACACGCCGACCACAATACCTTTGTAGGACATTACGCCGGATGGGATAACAATAGAACCAACAGCTCTACCAACGCAAATAGAAATACCTACCTAGGAATAAAAGCAGGTTTTACTAATCGTGAAGGAGAAGACAACATAGGTATTGGAGCCTTCGCCACATTTAATAATACCAATCGCTCTCGTTGTATCTTCATAGGGTCAGGTGGACCCGGATATGGTGCAGGAACATTCGGTTCAGATGGATACAGCATGGCTGATGATAATGATGTTATTGTTATTGGCTTTCGAGCTCAAAATGGCGGGCGCTATGGAACTGCGATAGGTAGTTATACCGACATGGATGGACTTTACTCCATCACAATGGGACATGAAAACCGAGTAACTTCAACAGGAGATTACGGCTTACAGCTAGGCTCTAG
>CBFHZL010000233.1:0-1527 GCA_965660325.1 uncultured Acidiluteibacter sp. | reverse complement strand
CACTGGCCCCATCAAAAAACTCTAATGGGAGAGTATCCAAGTCAAAGTTAATATTTTGCTGGCCTGCAAACCCATAAAAGGACCGAAAAGCTAAATTAGTGGAAGCAATCGAGAAGCGAAGACTATCTTGAGAAGAGATAGGGTTCCCATTGTATGATAATGTAATTTCATAAATCACAGGAATTGTATTTCCATTCGTATTATCGACTTCTAATTTATAATTTGATAGGTTTTTGCTACTACTAGCCATCACAGGAGTTGTGCCTGTGTAGTCTAGTGGTAATTCAATTGAAAGGGGTGTACCATTTTCAATGAAGCTTGGAAAGGTAACTTTTATCGAACCTCCATGTTTCAAATCAGAGCTGATATTCAGATCTAGTAGACCCGATTTTGCCAATATCGAATCGACTCTTACACCACCCTGATTAGTGAAACTATAAGAGGTGGTAAAGGTTTTTGTGATCGTACCTTGAATTGGGAAGTCTCCAACTTCAGTAGCAGTTAAACCGATAGATTCTGTATACGATTGATCTTGTAGGCGAAACAAATCTGTGGTGTTTACCTCAAACCCTCCTTTCTCGAAAAGAATGCTGATTAAACCATTTTCATCGGTAGTGATGATGTCGGGCGTTTCTTTCGATAGAAAAATATCTCTAGGAGTTAAGGACGAGTTGATCAATGGGATTGCGATCTCTGGCTGTATTGGATCTACCTTGAATTTGTCAAATTCAAAATAATCTTCCGTACATGAAGAAAGAGCGATTATACACGCCCCCAAAAACAATGATAATGGGAGAGTTTTTTTCATAAAGTGTTATTTTGGTCTTTAAGTGGCAAGTTATGCCAATTTCTCTAAAGTTTGAAATAAATACGAACTCAATCTGCTAAAAGTTTGAAAGACATGCGGTGGTATTTGCTTGCTCCGTGTAGAGCAATAGCAGCCCGGTGGTTTTTAGTAGGATACCCTTGGTTTTTGTGCCAATCAAAGTGAGGGAATTCTTTATTGATTTGTTGCATGTATTCATCCCTATGAGTCTTAGCGAGTATAGATGCGGCTGCAATAGATGCAAACTTTGCATCTCCTTTTACAATACACTGATGAGTGATGCCTAGATAGGGATTAAAACGATTACCATCGATAAGCAATAGCTCTGGCTTAGTTGATAATTGGTCGATTGCTCGGTGCATAGCGAGAAATGATGCGTTTAAAATATTGATTTTGTCAATTTCTTTATGGGAAACAATTCCGACAGCCCAAGCTAAAGCTTGTTCTTCGATCACAGATCGCAACTCATCTCTTGTCTTCTTATTTATTTTTTTAGAATCATTGAGTCGTTCATCATAAAAGTCTGGAGGTAGAATTGCAGCAGCGGCATAAACTGGACCGGCCAAACATCCTCTACCTGCCTCGTCACATCCTGCCTCAATTAGGTTTTTACTATATGAGCTTTTTAAACTCATTTGTTCATTATTTTTTCTACGCATGACCATAAAAGGTCTGCTGTTTTATCCCAGGTAAAAACCTTA
>CBFHZL010000232.1:0-1565 GCA_965660325.1 uncultured Acidiluteibacter sp. | reverse complement strand
ACTTTAGCTCAGGAGGCAAACGAGTTGATGGCTTATTGAAAACGAAAGGGTTAATTAGCTCTTTATGTTTTGTGGAGATAAAAACTCATAAAACGGATTTATTAAAAGGTAATTATTACAGAAAGGAGTCATGGAGTGCTTCTGATGAGCTTTCAGGTGCCATAGCACAAATACAAAAGACAGTCAATAAATCATTAAAATCAATATCCTCTAAAATTGAGATAAAAGATTCGGATGGTAATTTAACAGGAGAACAGGTCTTTTTATATCAACCAAAATCATATTTGATTATTGGTTCGTTATCTGAGTTTGTTAATAAGTTTGGAGTGAATGAAGATAAGTATTCGTCATTTGAAATTCTGAGAAAAAATCTATTTAATCCTGAGATTCTAACATTTGATGAACTGTTTGAAAGAGCAAAATATTTAACAGAAAATAAAAATACGATGTACAGCAATGGCTAAGAAAATATAGGATAGTTAAGGCTTTCAGAAAGGTTCGTTCATTTAGCAAACTTTGGTTTTGGTGGACAAGTAATCGCTTCGAAAGCCATACGTATCACACCTGAGACCGTTGGGCATTATTAAAAAGACACGATAAATGGAAATAGGGACAGGATTAACAATTCTAGGAACAGCTCTAGGTGGTAAGGACATTATTGTGAAAATCCTTGGGCCGACAGCTGACTATTTAGGTGGAGAGCTCAGTTCATTTACCGAAAAAAGAATTGAAAATATTAAAGAAATCTTTGAGAAATCACAGAAAAAACTCGGAAAGAGTATTGAGAAAGAAGGTTTTGTTTCTCCTAAAATTCTTAGAACAATTTTAAATGAAGGTTCCTACTGTGACGACAATTTAGGCCAAGAGTATTTTGCCGGAGTTCTAGCAAATTCCAGAACCAACAATAAACGTGATGACCGTGGAATAACTTGGGCAATGCTTTTATCCCGACTCTCGAGTTATCAAATAAGGATGCACTATATTTTTTACGTTTTGGTATATCGCCTATTGAAAGGGTCAGATATAAATATTGGTCTTTCATACTCAATTCATAAAACCAGAATTTACATTCCTTGGGGAGAATTTGTTGATGCGATGGAACTAACTATGGAAGAAGTTGTGCTTCATAGAAATACGATATTGAGTAATTCTGTTTTTGGTCTAGTTAAAGAGATGCTAATTGACCCAAAGGAATACAATTACGGCTCAAAAGAACTACTTCAGTCATTTGACGACTCTATCGAAGAACAAGGATTAATTATAGCTCCTTCAGGACATGGTATTGACTTCTTTTTATGGGCACATAATCAAAAAATGGGATTTGAAGAGTTTTTGATAAATGATATGAGTTATGATCTAGTCAAAGACATTGAAATACCAAAAAGCGCGAGATTAATAAAACAAAAACAACGCCCCAAAATATCTACAAGCAAGCGGGCGGACAGTGATAATTCGAAACAGTCAAACTCCAATAAACTTTAGGCCCTGTGGACAGAAAATCACTTTTAAAACCCCACTAGCCATAGTGGCACCATAACCTAAAACACAACCAATATGAAATACGG
>CBFHZL010000231.1:0-1568 GCA_965660325.1 uncultured Acidiluteibacter sp. | reverse complement strand
ATTTAAAGCTCCTGACTCTCTTTGGTAAATTAAATTAGCAGTATTAGATGTAAGACCATGAGCGATTTCATGACCTGCAATATCTAAGGCTGTAAGAGGTGAATTTAATACAGATGTTGGACTTCCATCACCATAAGTCATTCGCTGTCCATCCCAAAATGCATTTGCATAATTTTGGTCGTAGTGAACATAAGAATAAAGTGCAAAACCGTTACCATCTATGCTGTTTCTATTGTGAACATTCCAAAAATAATCCCAAGTTTTCTCTGCGCCCCAATGAGCATCAGTAGCGTATTCATCTTTATCGGCATTTACATTGTTCCACATATTATCCGTATCTGTGAAATCAAGTGCTGCTCCGTAACTCGTACCTGTATTACAATCAAGAGTAACAATTCCATTGCCCCGCTCAGTATTTCTCAAACGATATAAAGTTGGGCTTACACTATCTGTTGTGATGGTTTGATTACCACTGTAGGCGGTAACAGCTGTTCCTGTTACATTTCCGGTATGAATCTGACCATTTACAAAAATTACCTCATTAGTGGTTGCGTCTAAATAATATTCTGCTCGAGACATGGGATCATGAGCGTAAATATTAAATTTCCAAGCCAAACGGTAATCAGAATTTTCATACTCCGCATTGTTGGCTATTATTACTTGCTCTCCAACTGGATAATAGGAAGCACTCGCATCTTCCATAATAATTTTTAAATGCTCTTCCTCTGCCGGCACTTCCCATTTATAGGTATTTGCACCTACGAAATCAAGCGCACTTATGAGTGATTGCTTTTCTGACATAGAAGAAGTTGTTGAAAAGTCTTCTAAGAATAGACCAAATCCGCTAATGGATTCAATTAGACCATTTTTAATATGACTGACATATGTAGCATGCTCTAATTTTACTTCTTTAAAGTACTGTTGATAGGTCTCATGAGTATAACCAATCTCATCTTCTACAGATTTTATTAATCGAAAAGTGGTTGATGGGCTATTTTTAAACACACCTGACATTACCGTTTGAAACGAATTCGCTAAAGGTCTTTCATCTACTTTAAACTCAATGAAAGCAGGTGCTTTTGATTGCTCTGTGTACCTAATTTCAATAGCTCCTTTTAGGGTAGAGTTTGCTAATTCCCCTTTAATGGACTTAGCGGAGGCGGCAGTCGTTATCGCTATTAAAGCAGCAACTGCTATAGATTTAATTTTCATTTAAAAAATATAAAATGTGATGCGCTCACTATAAAGCACCCTAAAATTAAGCATTAATTTACAAAAATTTAACGTCAACAGGTTGACACATTTCTTTTATTCCCCATACAGAAAAGCCATATCATATAATTTAAATGGCTTTGAGTTTATTGTAGAATCAGTAAAGCTATCTATTTTCCAAGATGGTAGAATTGAGCTATAAAAATATTTTTTATCTGAGTGTTCGTTTGATAGCATTTTCACATCATTGTTAATAATTATTGCGGAAGTATCTAAATTCAACAATTCGTCCGCAGTAGCATTGCGCCTTATTAATACTCTTAAGTAATCGGAAGACAAAACAGTATTTCCACTTA
>CBFHZL010000230.1:0-1589 GCA_965660325.1 uncultured Acidiluteibacter sp. | reverse complement strand
CTTACTTCATTGTAAGCGCCAACTAATTCGTTCTGTACTTTAATATACAACTCATAAGAGGTACCTCTATCGTTTTGAAGCGAAATAATCTGCTTAGAAACAGGATACATACCACCTAAGGCAGGTATATTTTTATTGACAAACTCAGGCATATTCTCGTTACTAGCGTCTCCTACGATAAAGTCTTTTGCCTTTCTTCTCAAGTCAGACACTAAAGTCGGCTCTCCTTCTACTAATAAATCATCATTCGCATTTGCTAATACCACAAAAACGTTTCTCATTTTTACTTCAGGGATATCTTCTGGTGGAACATCAATCGGTGGAGGTAACTTACGAGTAAGTCCAGTATCCACATCCATGGTAGTTGTCACCAAGAAGAAAATAAGCAACAAGAATGCGATGTCAGCCATCGATCCTGCGTTAATTTCTGGTGCGTTTCTTCTAGCCATAATTAATTAACTAATTTCTTAAATTAATATTGCTTATTTCAAAGCTTTTGATACCTCTGCAAACACAGCAGCTGCGATAGCTCCTGCACCTAAGATGTAAAATGCGATTAATCCCATACTTACATTTTTAGAGGCACTTGGATCAGAAATAAAACCTTCATATTGAGGTAATATCTCATCACTACCTGCAACATATGCAATTCCAAATACTACTAGTAGCGCTACTAAACCAATAACAGAACTTTTCGCTTTTTTAGGATTCCCAGCCATATTTGCCAAAGAAAAACCCAATGCAGCTAGAGCAGCAATTATCAACAATGTGTAGCACCAATAAATAATCGTATCTTCTGTAATACCCCCCAAAAGGAATACTACGCCTAATATTGCACTAAGGCCCAATAGACCTATCTGTACAAATCGTAATATTTTATTTAGTCCTGCTGACATAATTTTTTACTTTTTAAGTTCGTGCTTTACTAATAGATCTACCAAAGAGATAGATGCATCTTCCATATCGTTTACGATACTATCAACTTTTGCAACAATGTAGTTGTAAAATACCTGTAGGATCATCGCAACGATCAAACCAAATACAGTTGTTAAAAGTGCCACTTTAATACCACCGGCTACTAATGATGGAGAAATATCTCCTGCTGCCTCAATCGCATCAAATGCTCCAATCATACCGATTACTGTACCCATGAAACCAAGCATTGGCGCAAGAGCAATAAACAATGAAATCCAAGAAACTCCTTTCTCCAATAGACCCATTTGGACACTACCGTAAGAAACAACAGTTTTCTCTACCATTTCTACACCTTCATGACTTCTGTCTAAACCTTGGTAAAAGATAGAAGCTACAGGACCTGCTGTATTTCTACAAACTTCTTTAGCAGCATCAACACCACCAGAATTTAAAGCACCTTCTACATTTTTCAATAGTTTGTCAGTATTTGTAGTTGCCATGTTTAGGTATATAATACGCTCAATAACGATCGCAAGACCTAAAATAAGACACAATAGTACAATACCCATAAATTCAGGACCACCTTCGATAAACTTGGTCTTTAAAATTTGGTGGAATGATTGGTCAGCTACAACTTCTGGCTCTTCTACAATTTCTTGAACTGGCTCCTCAAT
>CBFHZL010000229.1:0-1600 GCA_965660325.1 uncultured Acidiluteibacter sp. | reverse complement strand
AATATAACGCTAATTTATACGATAACGGAATATATATAATGGATGCTTTAAAAGCGAAAGCTTCTCCAGCAAGAAAAGCCTCTTTAACAGATTCTATTTTTTGGGCATATGAGCAAAGCATCAAGTTGTTTGGAGCAAATCCTGCACTTAACGAAAGCTATGGTTTAGAAAAAATTAAAGCTGGAAAATCTGAAGAAGGAGTTGTACTGATAGATAAAGCACTTGATTCCAATGCGAACGAAATAGGAGCACAAACAATTTATTATTATTCCCTAGCTCTCGCAAAACTTAAGAACAAAGAAAAAAGAGATTGTGATGTGTTGGTTGAGGAATACGATAGATTATCTCAGGTAATTGAGTTCAATGGAGGAGCAGGAGGATATGCTACTGCTCAAAGTGGAATTGATAAATTTTTAGGACCTTGCCTGACTTGTGATAAACTGTTACCAGTGGTACGAAAGAAATTTGAAGAGGCAAAAACTGACGATAACACCAGAAGTAAAGTGCTAAATACACTGAATAAAAGGGGATGTACTAATAATGATGTATACGAAACATTAACGATTATCGAAGCGGACAAAAATCCTTCGACAACCGCGTTTGGAAACATCGCACAAACGTATATCAACAAAAAGCAGTATAACAAAGCTGTAGAGTATTATGACAAAGCAATTGAGCTATCTGGAGATGCATCTGAAAAAGAACAATTGTTAATAAACGCTGCCAAGGCAATGATGAACTCGGGGCAAAGAAGTAAGGCTGGATCTTATGCAACAAAAGTGTTGAGTATTAATCCTAATAATGGAGAAGCATACTTAATAAAAGCATCCAACATTGCAAGATCTAAATGCGGAACTTCAGCGTTTGATGATAGAGCAATTAACTGGGCTGCATATGATATGGCTGCTAAAGCGAAGAGCGTAGACCCAAGTGTAGCCTCTCAAGCTGCCAAGGACATGTCTGCTTACCGTGCCAGATTCCCTACGGATACACAATTATTCGAGCAGGGGTTAAGCAAAGGATCTGCTTACAAAACTTGTAACGGATACTCTACTACGGTGAAGTAAAACCTAATAACACATTTTAAAAACCACTTCAGTTAATTGGAGTGGTTTTTTTTATGTTTATACTTTTAGTTCGTTCATTATTCTTAGTTTTGGAAATATGCAAAAGCTATTGACGTTAGGCTTGTGCAACACTTTTTGGATTATGAAAACTACACCCTTACTCTATTTGATGACACTAGTTAGCTTTCTTGCTTTAATTGCTTGCCAAGGAAGTGACTTAAATAAAATGGAAACTATCGCCCAGGAGTCTTTGCCGGACGAAATTTCAAGAGATGTTACACTCACTTACTCCGATTCGGGAAGGGTAAAGAGGATCATTAAATCGCCTTTAATTCATAGTTACACTACCGATACTTTGTATAAGGTATTTCCTGAAGGGGTAGATGCTCGTTTTTTTAGCAAAGAAGGACAACTTCTTACTAAATTAACTTGTGGCTATGCTTTTACCAGAGGCGATGATTCTGAATTAGTTTTCAGAAAGAACGTACGGATTACCAATCAAAAGAATGAAACTCTTATTTCTAATGAAATGT
>CBFHZL010000228.1:0-1619 GCA_965660325.1 uncultured Acidiluteibacter sp. | reverse complement strand
ATCAACGACTGCCCACTCTTTATGATACCCTTTAGATGGCTTATAAACGATTAGTTCTTTGGTGTTCGTAGTCGAAAAACTCCATGCTAATAGGCTAAAAATAGAGCAAAAAAGTATTGATGCAATCAGGGGATATTTCTTCATGGGATTGTAATTTATAACCATGTTATCAAATATAGTTCCATTTAGGGCTGACACCAATGATTTTATAAAATCAATAACTTAACTTTGGTGAAACTCTAGTTAAAAAAATGACTGTATCAAGTAACCAACTCATCAATAAACCGATCCACCTGCTAATCGCTGATGATGATTTAGACGATCAGCTATTGATAGAAAATGCGCTTGAAGAAAATAACTGGAGTGGGGATCATCAATTCTTCAAAAATGGAGAAGAGCTTTTGAATCACCTAAAGAAACAACCGCCAAAAGAACCTACGCTTATTATTTTAGACTTAAACATGCCGAAGAAAAATGGGTGGGAAACAATTACAGAAATCAAAAAAGTCGATCAACTACAACACATACCTGTGCTATTTCTAACGACTTCAAATTCTGAAAGAGATATTATTAAGTCATATCAATTGGGAGGAAATACATTTTTTACAAAACCAACACACTTTGGTGAATTAACAGACATCATCAAAAGCATCAAAGAATATTGGAGCACTAAAGCTGTTTTTTAATCGCTTAAACCAATTCTCATGAAAATACAAAGCATCAACCCTTATAATCAAGCTGTCGTATTTGAAACAGAAAAATTTACCGACAGTCAAATTGACGAATGCATCATCCACTCAAAAAAAGCTGCAATCGATTGGAGAACTATGTCGATAAAAGACCGTGGAGAAAGGTTACTCCTATTGAGTGAAAAACTGAAAGCAAACGCTAAAGCCTATGGCACTGTAATAACTGAAGAAATTGGCAAACCCATACAACAATCTGTAGCAGAAATAGAAAAATGTGCGTGGGTGTGTGAATACTACGCTAAAAATGCTGCTGATTTTCTGAAGAGTAAACCAATTCAAACAGACGCAACCTCTAGCTATGTACAATACGACCCGCTAGGGTGTATTTTGGCCATAATGCCATGGAATTACCCTTTTTGGCAACTTTTTAGATTTTTAGCCCCAACATTGATGGCCGGAAATGTCGCCATATTAAAGCATGCTTCCAACGTATCAAAATCTGCATTACTCTTACAAGATATTGTAGAAGAAAGTGGTTTCTCAAAAGGAGTTTTTCAAACTATCATTGCTGATAGCAAACAAATTGAACGTATAATAAAGAACCCTGTTATAAAAGCTGTAACACTCACCGGTAGTGAGAAAGCAGGTAAAGCTGTAGCCGCTAATGCAGGCGAACAAATTAAAAAAACGGTCTTAGAACTCGGCGGCAGCAATGCTGTAGTGGTATTTAAGGATGCAGATGTAGCGAAAGCAGCAGAAGTTGGAGCCTGGGCTCGATTTCAAAATACCGGTCAGAGCTGTATTGCTGGCAAGCGATTTATTATTGATGCATCAGTTTATGATGAGTTCATGAGTCACTTCAAACAAATTGTCGCTGATTATAAGGTAGGAGACCCAATGGAGGATGAAACTGAAATTGGACCAATGGCA
>CBFHZL010000227.1:0-1728 GCA_965660325.1 uncultured Acidiluteibacter sp. | reverse complement strand
CAATGGTTTTGCGATTAGTCTCTCAGATTCAAATTTTATTTGTTGAAACATAGCAATCTTTTCAATGTTCGCTAACGACCCGGCTATGCGCAGTGCGGAGTTTCAAGGCACGAACCTTTCAACCTTGCACAAACGGTAGCCAAAGCTGCGTTTTGTGTTTTTAAATTTATTCACCAAAACTTCAAAGCGGAACTTTGGCGGGCTAAAAGCACCGACCTTTCGTTTATCTCGTCAGCCCGCATTACGTATAGGTTTTGTTGGTACACGTATTTTTATTTTTCTTCATTCATTTTCTCTCTTTCCTCATCTACTTTATCCCATAATTTTTGGTTTTCAGGGTCAGCCCATGCTTTTTTAACCGCTTCAATATATTCCGGGTGATTTCTATTTCTAATTTCTAACCAAGTTTCTCTTGGTAATATCATTAAAATCAGCCCAAGTCCTCCGTAAATAGCAATTCGCTTGAAAATTTTAGTGTAATAGTCAGACTTTGTTTTTTGGTATTTTATCAGTCCAACTATCAAACCAATTAAAAGTCCGAACAGTCCAAATCCTAGGTTGAATGAAGCACCTGGCCAAGATTGAAATTTGAAGAGCAGTCCAACCGTTGTGAATGATAGCGCTACTCCTGTTAAAATAGCACCAACTATTCTCATTTTACTAATTCCCTTGTAAGAACCCTTTTTAAAAGTTTTCCTGAGTCTTATGTTGTTGAATAGTGCGAAACTCAAGTAAATATAAAAAGTGGAAACTGTCGATAAGCTTAATACTGTTAGCACTCCACCACCTGCAACATTTAACAGGTTAATAATCAGAGAAACTATTGCAACCGTCCCAAGAATTATTTCAGCTTTCTTCATTGTCGTTTTCTATGTGTGCACATCATCGTAATAAATCTAAAATTGTGTACCATGTGAACTCTCTAAGGGTTAGTATGAGTCAGATAATTAACCCTCGGAGAGTTAATCAAGCTTACTTCTCATCAATTAAATCATCCTTCTTCTCAGAATTTTGCTCTACTACAGGCATTGATTCTACCTCATTTTCAACTTTTGGGCCGTAAATAAACGACATGTCCTCTACAGGTTCTATGCGTTTACCGCTAGCAACCAATGAAACAGCCATAATGATACAGCTGATAATAATGGTGTACAACAGAATACCTGAATCAAAGTTTTCAACTTGGTATTCTGTAGGGATAGCAAAGAATAATAAAATGGTAATCAGTCCTCTTGGCGCTAAAAATAGCTGAGGTAAAATGTCTCGTTGCACAAATACTTTAAGCACAATAAAACGAATCACGTAAAGGCCGAGTAAGATTAAACCACTAATCATGGCCACCTTTAAATTGAATAAAGACTGCAACGTAATGGTCACTCCAAAGAGCACAAAAAAGAAAGTTCTAACTACAAATGCACTTTCAATGGTAACCAAGTGAAACTCATTGGAGACCTTTTTCAAGGAGTCTTTATTGATCCACTTTTTCATAAATCCTCTAAAGAATATCTTGTAGTTATTGAGTACAAGACCAAATACAAGAATGATTATTAGTGAAGAAAGGTGGAAAAGTTTACCTACGGCGTACAACATTAGCAGCACTGCGATTAGCAAAAACAGCTTTACACTAGAATTTAGCTTTTGAAATATCAAAACGAGTCCGTAGCTAATAATTAGCGATAACGCTACGGTGATACCAATATTGGTAATTACATCTAGTACAATTAGTTT
>CBFHZL010000226.1:0-1772 GCA_965660325.1 uncultured Acidiluteibacter sp. | reverse complement strand
CTAGTAAGGGAAGTATAAAAGTCAACAGCTCCGTTCACAGCCTTTCCTCCATCCATCTCTAAACTGTACTGATCTGAAAAGTCTCTTTTATCCATATGAGTGGATTTAACAAGCTTACCATCTGAATTAAATATATTATGTGTTTTATCATTAGTCAACTTCAAAAGAGTTAATGATTTATCATCATTAAGTTGCCAATTATCCGCCCTCTTCCCATCAGGATCAATAAACATCACAGGATTACCTAACACATAATTATAATCACTCCAAGAAGGATATTCAGCAGCAGCAGGATCTAAACTTAAAAACCTCGCCACATCACTATCATAGAACCTCGCTCCACGATTATCAAACCCCGTCCCTGCATTATTCTCTGAGATGGTTTCATGGTCTCTTTCGTGCTGTGTGGTTAAGTATCGTTCATAACCATTTCCGGGAACGTAGCTTCTCAAGATTTTACCGTAGGGGAAGTAATCATATGCCCCTTTTAGGTTATTCTTCTTCTCCAATACCCTGCTTTCTTATTGTACCATCTTTTTTATATTCTATCCATTGAAGTAATTTGCCTTCTCTATACCATTCAATTCTTTTTACAATATTGAGCGATTTAGGAAAATACCAAACAAAACACCCGTCTCTTAAGCCATCTTTGTAATTTCCCTGATAAATAAAATACTCACCATTATACTTGAAAACAATTTCCCCATCAAAAACACCATTTGAGTAATTTATCAAAATCGAATTAACTCTTTTCTTACTTTTCTTTAAACCAACTAAATTGTAGTATTGAAATAATCCTTCCCTTAGTCCATCCTTAAATCGACCCTCTACTTCCAAATAATTTTCAATGTCCTTCTTTGTCGAATCATTTGTTGAGTAAAACTTCCAATATCCATCTTTTAGGTCATCTTTTAAATCATGATTGTAACTAATATAATCTTGACCTACTACTATACCTTTTATAACTGCAACATTTGTATCATTAAAAGCCTTATAATTTTGGCTAAATGCAGTAAAAGCAAATACAGTAAAAATTGATAGAATAAAAATTTGAGGTTTCATAACTATTAAAATTTAATAGATTCTAAAAAAGTATCAACAGACTGTCCTGCCTTCTCTTGACCTGTAGCATCAATAACTATAGTACCCTTATGCGAAAGGTCTGGATCAGCATAATTTTCAGGACTGTACGGAATAATTCCAAACCCTCCACCATCTGTTGCATCATCTAGAACTAAATTATTTTTGAAAAAACTTTCTTGAAATGCTTTATAATTTTCATTCGTACTAGGGTTCTTTCCATTTACAAGATAAGAGCCTTCACTACCTTGCTCTCTAGTGGAACCACCCACTTCCTTTGCAAGAACTGAAAGCTCTGTGACATTACCTTCAGATAATTTGTTAAAGAAACTAAAGGCCTCTTCTGCCATTCCCTTATCTAATTTAAAGTCTTTAGAGCTTACTGCTTTTCTAAAGTCATTCGCATTTTCAAAAGTTTGATTTTGAGCCAGCAATTCAGCTCTTGCATTTCCATTTCGCGGGTTAACAATATAATTAATAGCCTTTGCAAAATTATCTCCTCCAAACCTCTCGATGGTTGCAGAGAGTAATTGGGCAGCAGCTGCATTTACTGGTCTAATTGATTTCCCATCGGGATCAATAAAGATCAAAGGGTTATTACCTACGTAAACATAATCAGAAAGAGTTGGATATTCCATCGCCAATGGATCAAGCGATAAAAACCTCGCTACATCACTATCATAGAACCTAGC
>CBFHZL010000225.1:1674-1817 GCA_965660325.1 uncultured Acidiluteibacter sp. | reverse complement strand
TTGGTAAAAATTACACTTTTCAATCGGATTGGGCAAAGCACATTTTTTGGAATTAACTATTTTTTAGTTGAACTAGGTTATTTTCTACCATGGATTTCAAGATGACGCTGATGGTACTGATTAAAAAGCAATAAAAAAAGCAG
>CBFHZL010000225.1:0-1664 GCA_965660325.1 uncultured Acidiluteibacter sp. | reverse complement strand
GTGTCGATTAGCTCAACACTGCTTCATTTCTCATTTAAACTTTAGATAATCCCATTGTTATCTAGATGTTCTTTTTAGTTAAATACCAATCTACTTTTTCTAAGGATTCATCGCTAATTCTTGCATTTAATTCATCAAGTGTTTTTGGTGGTGGAACAATTACTTTATCGCCTTTCTTCCAGTCTAATGGCATGGCAACTTGATGCTCGTCAGATGTTTGTAATGCCTCTAACGCTCTTAAAATTTCATTCATATTTCGTCCCACATTTAGCGGGTAGTACATCACTAGTCTAATTTTCTTCTTTGGATCAATGAAGAATACTGCTCTTACTGCTGCAGTTTCACTTTCATTGGGTTGCAGCATACCATATAGCTTTGACACTTTCATATCTAAATCAGCAATAATCGGAAAGTCAAAGTAAACCCCTGTGTTCTCTCGTACATTCTGTACCCATCCTAAATGGGCATGAATACTATCTATACTCAAGCCCAAAAGCTCTGTATTTAAAGCGTCAAATTCCGACTTTCTTTGAGCGAATCCACTCATTTCTGTTGTACAAACTGGTGTGAAATCTGCAGGGTGAGAAAACATAACGATCCACTTGTCTTTTGCATAGTCTGAAAGCTTGATTTTTCCTTTTGTGGTGATAGCTTCAAAGTCTGGAGCATTATCTCCAATTCTTGGCATTGTTACTACTTGCTCTTGTTGTTCATTTATAATATCCATAAGTGTATATTTTTTAAGTTTTATTTATTTTATACTACAAAGAAACTACAATGATGAATTGCTGACAGTAACAACTGTTACACGGGAGTAATTAAATTTCAATCCTACAATCACCTCAATTAACGCTTAAAAAATCCCACAAAAAAAGCAGTGTCGATTGAGTCAACACTGCTTTTGTATAATAAAGTATTTGATGATTAGCTATTCTTTGCGTGATCAGCTAAAAACTTCTCTAAGCCGATGTCCGTTAGTGGGTGGTTCAATAAAGCAGTAATCGCGCTTAAAGGACCGGTCATTACATCAGCACCTAGTTTAGCGCAGTCAATGATGTGCATTGCATGACGTACTGAAGCTGCTAGTATTTGTGTATCGTAACCATAGTTGTCAAAAATCAAACGAATTTCATCGATTAGGTTTAAACCATCAGTAGAAACATCATCTAATCGACCAATAAACGGAGATACATAAGTAGCGCCTGCCTTAGCAGCTAATAATGCTTGTCCTGGAGAAAAGATTAGCGTACAGTTAGTACGGATACCTTTGTCAGAAAAATACCGGATTGCTTTTACACCTTCTTTAATCATCGGCACTTTAACTACAATTTGTGGATGCAGTGCAGCTAATGCTTCCCCTTCTTTTACCATACCGGCAAAGTCAGTAGAGATCACTTCAGCACTTACGTCACCATCTACAATATTGCAGATATCGATGTAGTGTTGTTTTACTTTTTCGTCTCCTTTAATGCCTTCTTTAGCCATCAAAGAAGGGTTGGTAGTAACGCCATCTAATATTCCAAGCTCCTGAGCTTCTTTAATTTGATCTAGATTAGCCGTGTCGATAAAAAATTTCATGGGTGTTTTTTTTGTTTATTCAAAGGTAAAATTTAACAGCTCTTTTTTCAAAAAAAGATGTTAACAATAATGCATAAAAAATGGGT
>CBFHZL010000224.1:0-1893 GCA_965660325.1 uncultured Acidiluteibacter sp. | reverse complement strand
CAGATGCATTTCGTAGTAATCTTTTCATAATATGTAGTTTACAGTTAATTGTGTAATTTGAGTTTGCAAAAGTAAAGGTTTGGTCTTAGTCTTTATATTATCTAAACATTAACATTCCACTATAAGCCTAAAACTGAAGCTCCTTGATTAAAATAGATATCGACAGGAATACCTGCCTCATTTAATCGATTGAGGTCAGCAGCTAGTTGCTCATCGATTCCTCCTTTAGAAGCTAATAAGTCAACTACTCCCTGGTAATCTCCGTCTCCTTGTAGTTTTAAAATAATGGCTGATAGTTCATTCATTGCCATGGTCATTTTATCAAAATCAACTGAATAGGTTTTATTTTCATTTAGCACAAAAGCTCCTTTTTCCTTAAAAAAGTTGAACCGTACCATATTTGCCTGTCCATGAGCTGAAGCAGCACCAAAACGAACTGATCTAAAAATACTTGCTAAAAATGTTACATAATTATCCATTAACTCCCCATCGGTATAAACCTGTTTACCATGCAGTTGGTGAATCATATACAAGCCTAAAATATCCGCCTTACCTTCTTCTAACGCAGAGTACTTTTCTTTCAACGCTTCTCTCACTGTCTGCTTTCCATCAATGGTATTTTTTACGCCTAATCCATGGGCCACTTCATGAAACATGGTATTGGCAAAAAACGCATCAAATGTAATGTGCTTTCGCTGAGCTGAATCAATTAATACTTCTGAAATTGGCAATAAAATCTGATCAAATTTTGCACGCATGGCATTCTTTAGTTGTGAACGTCTAGTGCCGACTGTTTTTTGAATGGTTTCATCATTTGGTAAATTCACTGCGATGGTTTTGCTTCCACCGTTGCAATCTCCTGCGTAATACACTACATCATATGCATTCAACTGCGCATCGGTTCCAGGCTTTTCTGCCTTGTATGTTTCCTCTACCGGTAAATTTTCCTGTAGCTCTTCCAGATAAGTTACATACTTAGCCAACTTAGCACTCCAAGCTTTATCCTTAACTAACACGTATGCCTCATGCGCAGCCTTATAACCAAATAGGCGGTCTTCGTAGTTTTCGATTGGACCAACAATTAAATCCAAGGTGTTATTTTGCATGTTTAACCAAGCAATATCAGACTCATCGTATTGGTCCGTTCTTAAAGCTTGTGCTCTTAAAGTAAGGTATTTTTTAAGCTCTAAATCCGTAGTAACAGCTGCTGCAGTGTCTAATAGATCTGCTGCCTTTAGTTGATGCTCAAAATATTGGTTAAACGGAATTGTTTTCAATCCCCCATTCTCATCTCTTCGAACAACATTGTACAAGCTCTTTTTGTCTTCAGATTCAAACTTTTCGAACTCCTCTTTGGTCATATCTGTTGGGTAGAAATTAGCGCCCAATGGCTTTTCTCCAACTCCTTCTAAAAAAGGATTAAAATTATCTAACCGATCCCATGGGCCATAATTCAATTGATAAAATAACTTTTGATCAGCAGATAATTCTGATAAGATGACCTCTGTATTTTCAGGCACTGATTCTTTCCAAAAAATACTGTCCATCAATTTCGCAGCCTCAATCAAATAAGGCAATACTTTTCTCTCGTTAGCTGATAATACTGAAACATCAGTAGTTAAATCTACTTTAGCGTAAATATCAGGCCGAGCCGCTACCACTGCAGTCGTATCGATTGGCACTGATTCTTGAGTAGTGTTGGTTGATTCACTTGATGGTTGATCACAGCCGATCATAGCAATTACTGAAGATGCTAAAAGAATATTTAAAATCGTTTTTTTCATGATTGTTTTGCAAATTAATTTGATTCAAAAGTCAAAGTTAATTATTTAAAACGCTGAGCCTAATTTTATAACCCCCAGCACCTGTTTTAATTTACTGGAAAGCAATAAA
>CBFHZL010000223.1:0-1911 GCA_965660325.1 uncultured Acidiluteibacter sp. | reverse complement strand
CTTCAACACCTACTAACAAACCGAAGTTCATTCTCATCATTGGCTGAGTAAATATATTACCCCAAGTAGAACCAGCACCATTTGAATAAACTAAAGAAACAAAATCTAAGCCAAAGGGCTGAACTTCTTCGGCTGTTCGATCTCTTCCAAAAGAAAGATAATTACCATTTAAATTACCACTTGTTTGTTCTGCTGCCAATATATATTGCCCCGCAGGTAAAGTAACAGCGGGATTAATAGGGATAGTAATCCAGCTACCTAAATCCGATTGCTGAATGGTGCGTATTCCTTGAGACTGAGCTTTAATTCCAGGAACATTCACCATATCATTCAAAGTCGCTTGAGAGGTATCAAATCCCCAAACTTGAGCTCTCATTTTTGCGCCTATGCTTGCGGTAGATGATGATATATAATAAGTCAGAGAGGTAACCGTTTGAGCAGAAGCTAAAGTAAATTTAGTTCCTATTCTTGATCCATCAGTATCACCTCCGACATAAGACCAAGGCCCTACACTACCTTGGCTCAAGTTATAATCCTTTGCAAATACGGTATCGGTTATTGCCCAACTATAAATAGA
The DNA here is from genome assembly GCA_965660325.1 of uncultured Acidiluteibacter sp. Taxonomy (GTDB): domain Bacteria; phylum Bacteroidota; class Bacteroidia; order Flavobacteriales_E; family Vicingaceae; genus Acidiluteibacter. The sequence continues at coordinate 1,334 of CBFHZL010000223.1, read as the reverse complement.
TGTTGCTCCTGAAGGAACCTCGTTAATTGAATCAGATGTTACTTCTAGAGTCGCTTTGTAATGACCAACTCCAGAAGTGTTGGAAAATGGAGTTGTAATCTTAAGCATTTCGATTCCTAGGGGAGAACTAATTAATGGAGTTTTAACAGAAGAGTCGATATAAACAATTCCCTGAAGATTGTGCTCAATCGAGTTAGTAAAACCAACATTAGTAGCATTAAAAGCACCTTTATTCTGAACTTCTAACTGAAACCTTAAAGGTTGTGTTAGTGCCAATGGTATTATGGTATAATATCCCTCATTAGAGCTTGAGCCAAATTGAGAAAATGCTCCTATTATCTCCAATCGGTTATAGGAACCTTCTACGATAGTAATATCGTCAATCATCCAAAAATAATGTGTTGCATTCTGAAAAAAGCGAAGGTAAATTGTATCTTGACCAGCTGCTACAGCAGAGATATCTATCTCTACATCCTCGTTTGGAACACTTGTACTGGCTGACCGACCAAACTTAGCATCAAATGTAACCCAACTAAGATTATCAGAAGAGACTTGCACCTCCAAAACATCTGACGAACTGCAGCAAAACCTTAACCATTGCCTCCATTTTAACAATACGCTTCCGACAGGATTTATAACAATAGGACCTGAAGTCAGAAAAGATCCCATACGCGAAAATCCACTTACAGGAGAAGGTGTGTTATAAAAATCAGAAGGCAATGATGCAAAGCCATTGGCAGCAGTAACCGAATTTAGTGGAGGAATTGTTGCAGAGTATTGACCACCGGGAGCAGCCGTCGTATAGATCCAATCAAACCCATTTTGGGTAGTATCTACTGAAGTCCAACCATTGGTTGAGAATCCACCGCTAAAATCTTCATAAAACAAGGTATCCCCCGGAGCTTTATTAACCTTAGTATGAGTCAGGCTATATTTTAACCCTTCTTCTGAAAGAGGAGCTAGTCTCATAGGGGCTTCATTTAAAGGTATTCTGCTATGCTGGGAAAAGGAAACTATCGATAATAAGATTAAGCAACTAAGTAGATAGTATTTTTTAGTCATAGAACTAGGGTTTTAAGGCATTTATTAAAATTAACTAATTTGCATAAGTAATCCTATAGATAAAAACAAGACACCTCGAATCGTCCTAACGTTGCTCAAACCATCCTCTTGTCATGGAACTGTATTTATATGATGAAAAATATTCAAAATCAAACGAAAATAGTTCAACAAAAAAAAGCCCTAAGTTTTCACTTAGGGCTTCTTCTCAATCGAATAAATCGATTATATTTTAAATCATTATCAAATTACTTGATAATCACTTTTTGTACCTT
>CBFHZL010000222.1:0-1927 GCA_965660325.1 uncultured Acidiluteibacter sp. | reverse complement strand
TACAATGAAGAAGATAAACTTCCTAAAAAAGAGGAAGAATGGGCTGTAGCTTGTGCCGTGCAGAATATGCATTTAACTTGTACTTCGCTTAATGTGGGAGCCTATTGGGGAACCGGTAAACTTGCTTATGCTAAAGAAATGCATGCACATTTAAACTTGGCAGAGAATGAAGCTGTTATGGGGTTTTTTCAAATGGGCGTTCCTAACGAAAATTTGAAATTATTGGAAAAGCGGCCAATCACACCAATACACGAAAAAACAATTTGGAAAAAATGAAAGATTATAAAGCCTACTTCTCTATTCCTGCGACACCTGAGGAAATTTACTTAGCATTAACAATTCCAACGACTATTCACTTATGGAGCGGTGAACCTGCCATAATGAGCACTGAAGAAGGAAGTGAGTTTTCTCTTTGGGAAGGCGCTATTGTAGGAAAAAACCTAGAATTCGAAGAGAATAAGAAGATCGTTCAGCAGTGGTATTTTGGAGAATCTGAGCCTTCTATTGTCACAATTAAACTGCATGAGGATAAATCTAAAACGTCTGTAGAAGTTAGGCACACTAATATTCCTAATGAAGCCTATGAAGACATTGTAGAAGGATGGAATTACAACTATTTTGGTGCTTTAAAAGAGTTTTTTGAAGAATAAGTTAAATTGTAAGCGCATTGATTTATAGTATATTTAGCTTATAAATACTTCGATATTAAAACAATGATCAAAAAAGTATTATTAGTCCTTGGAGCAATATTCTTAATTAGCCAATCTTTTAAAATCACCCAACTGATTATTGAACTTTCAACACCTTCAATAAGTTTAAGTATCATTTTAGCATGGTTATTAACACTATTTATTACAGGAATTTTTGCGCTCTCAGGATTTGCTTTGCCTACTCAAGTGCTATTACCTCAAAAGTATTACTTCATTTCAGCACCCAAAAACTTAATGATTATATACAAATTGCTGAAAGTAGAGATCTTTAGAAAACTTTTATTATCAACTTTGTGGAGAAGTCAGAAAATTAGAAAAGGCCACTTTAGCGGAGGAAAACTTGGACTTAAACAGTTCATGTTACAATCTAAGAAATCAGAGTTTGGACATATTATACCTTTTATTTTCATTTCTTTTACATGCATATACCTAATGAACAATGGAAAAGTATTAATTTCTATTGCTTCCCTTATTATCAATGTTTTAGGTAATTTATATCCTGTAATATTACAGCGATACCATAGAATGAGAGTCCAACGATTAGTCTAGGTTTTTCTTTAAAAAACTAAACCAGGTTAGATTTGTTAGTGTTATTAGAAAATATTGAGTCAATTTGTTATAACTAAAGCTAAATGACCCAATATCAGCAATAGACTATTGCTAAATATAAATTAGAAAACGATTTCAATGAATTGGAATGACGTAATACACTATGCAACAAATGGCAATCTGACTCCTCCGAAACGAGTTGAAAAAACAAAAGAGGAGTGGAAATCAATACTCACTGAAGAGGAATTTTATGTCACTCGTCAGAAGGGTACAGAGCGAGCACACAGTTCCGATATGTGTAGCGCTTTCGAACCAGGAGTTTATGCTTGTAAATGCTGTGATACTATACTTTTTGATGCGAATGAAAAGTTTGATAGCGGCACAGGGTGGCCATCATTTACTGAGCCGGTTGCTGAAAACCACATTGCTCACATAAAAGATACAAGTCACGGGATGATTCGAGTGGAGACCGTTTGCAATGTTTGCGATGCCCATTTAGGACATGTTTTTCCTGATGGCCCTGCGCCTTCAGGTTTACGATTTTGTATGAACGGCCTATCCTTAAAAAAAGTAGAAAAATGACAAAAAACGTAATTATTGGCGGTGGGTGTTTTTGGTGCACCGAAGCTATATTTCAAGAATTAACAGGAGTAATTGACGTAAAAAGC
>CBFHZL010000221.1:0-2015 GCA_965660325.1 uncultured Acidiluteibacter sp. | reverse complement strand
ACCAATATGGGGGTGTAGTAAATAGTTAGATTAAGTTAGTAGATTAAGTAGTTTTTAGTGTTTTAGCAGCCGCAAGTCCCCCACTTGCGGCTGTTTTTTAATCCCTAGAAGATTTAAGGTCATACAGTTACTACTTAAGCATCACTACCGTGCGTTCGCCTGAATCATTAAACGGACCGGGAACCGGATTTCCTTCCGCATCAATCAATACAATTCTAAACGTATTTTCACCTTCAGGTAATCCTTCAACAAAATAAGGTGTCCATTGATTAAGGATAAATTCAGTGTCGTTAATCGTTAGCTTTACTTTATTGCCATTTTCTGAAAGTGTAGTATTTACCAAATAAAAATCCAACAGCACTTTTTCGGTGTCTTTTCCTATATACTTTCCTTTAGGTCGGCTGTAAAACAAATGTGGCGCTGTTAAGTCAAACACTCCCAAAGGTTCACCAACAACAAAATTCTTCAGCAGAAAAGCTGATCCATTTTTAATACTTTCATGATAAGATCGAGATAAAAAAGCAAGCACTACGTTGTTCCCTTCCGACAACTGTGCCTCAAAACTAGTAGTATACTTCGCCAAATAAGGCGAATTGTTGACGATAAAGTGAAGGTGCTGTCCATCCTGAGAATTCGCACAATGCCGCATGGCTGCATCTTCAGTTTGTACTGCTAGTTCGTAATTGGAAATAGAAAAGTCGAATTGATGTGGACCTTCCGAAAGCTTTTCATCTTCTTTCGGAGAATTTAAAGATAAAGAGGCATCGGGAAACCGTTGAGCAAGTTTAGCCGGATAAAGTAATAAGCCATTTTTCTGAATGCGTTGTTTAGTATCAACTTCTGTAGTGATAGTCACTGCAGCAGTATCCGCTTCAGTTGGATTTGTTTCTTGCGCTTGTTCTGTTTCTTCGCCGCAAGCAATCATTGAAAAAATAGTCAATCCCAAACCGATGTAAAGCAGCCCTCTTTTCATTTTTTCTATTCAAAAGTAATGAGCACTTGGTTTTTTTCTACCGCAACACCTTGTTCAACATCAATGGATTTAATAACACCATCAGTTGGCGATTTGAGTACATTCTCCATCTTCATCGCTTCGAGTACCATTAAAGCATCTCCTGCTGCAACTTCTTGCCCTACAGACACAGTAGTATTAAGCACTAGACCCGGCATTGGCGCCTTCAACTCATCAACTTTGGCAGAATTTAAATCGTCCATTCCCAGCTGATGCAATAATTGATCGTATTGATCAGCAATCGTCAATGGAATCTTCTTCCCATTGACTTTTATCACATAAGCTTTCGTAGCACTATCCGACTCCAACAACTCAATTCGATAAGATTTATGATCTTTGATTACATGGTAAGTCGTCTCATTAATCTGTGCAACTTCCCAATCAAATGATGCTCCATCTAACATTCCAGCAACTAATTCATCGTTCTCAAATTGAACTGTATGGGACCTTTCTTTTTCTGTGTGGATAGTTAATTCTTGTGTCATACAACAAAAGTAAATTTTTTTACTTCTAATTTACAATGCTTTTCTAATTATCTGTCCTCATTGTATACAAAATACATCAATCGTGACCAACAGAAGTGATGCTCGCAACGTGTCGCGATTAAAGATTTAAAGCAAAGCTATTTCTGATGGACAATTTCTAGTAAAAAAACACAGCAGTACTAAGCCAATAGTTTGAAAATCCACAAAGTTTAGTCAACTTTGGCGGTTGATAGTTTTAACACACGCACACCATGAAGAATCAAATCACTATTGCCTCACTTTCCATGCTTTTTTTTGCATCTTGTTCTATTTTTAATAAAACAGAACGCATAGAAGAGGTGGACCTAGCAGAAGTTACCGTTAAGCCAGAAAACCCACTAACATATCAACCTTCTGAAACTCGAATAAATGATTTGATTCACACCAAGCTTGAAGTAAAGTTTGATTGGCCAAATGCCCATTTATACGGTCGAGCCAACCTCACATTGAAACCTTACTTCCTCCCGACGGATTCCTTA
>CBFHZL010000220.1:0-2020 GCA_965660325.1 uncultured Acidiluteibacter sp. | reverse complement strand
CAAGAAGAAAAAGAGGCGGGAGTTGTATTGGTTGATATTGGCGGTGGAACTACAGACGTTGCTATTTTTCAAGATGGAATTATTCGACATACAGCAGTGATTCCTTTCGGTGGAAATGTGATTACCGAGGATATTAAAGAAGGTTGCTCCATCATAAAAAATCAAGCAGAGCTGTTAAAAGTGAAGTTTGGTTCAGCTTTAGCTAATGAGAGCCAAGAAAATGAGATTGTTTCAATTCCTGGTTTAAGAGGAAGAGAGCCCAAAGAGATATCAATTAAAAATTTGGCGAACATTATCCAGTGCCGTCTAGAGGAAATAATAGAGAGTATTTACTATGAAATTAAAAACTCTGGGTATGAGAATAAATTGATTGCTGGTATGGTAATTACAGGAGGTGGGGCTCAGTTGAGACACGTCGGTCAATTATTTGAATATGTTACCGGAATGGATACACGAATAGGTTATCCAAATGAATACCTCGCAAAAGGAAATGCGGACGAAGTTACCAGTCCAATGTTCTCAACTAGTGTGGGTTTAGTATTAAAGGGTTTTCAACGATTAGAAAAGTTGAAAAACAAACAAAATCGACAAGAGGATAATACTCCTGATGCCGGTACGGTGCGCCAAGGAGACAAAACAAAAGGCGGCTTTTTCCAGAGTATTTTAAGCAAGGGGAAGCAGTTTTTTGAAGAAGAAGATTAAGTATTAGAAAGAAAATTTTAGCAGAATAGAACTATAAAATCAGTCGTATGAGTATGGTGAATTTTAATTTACAAAAAGAGCAATCGTCTATCATCAAAGTGATAGGTGTTGGCGGCGGCGGCAGCAACGCTGTAAATCACATGTATAACCAAGGTATCACAGGGGTAGATTTTGTTATCTGCAACACCGATCAGCAGGCATTAGATCTTAGCCCGATTCCAAATAAAATTCAGTTAGGGGCAACGCTAACCGAAGGTAGAGGAGCGGGCTCAAATCCTGAGGTAGGTAAAAACTCAGCGATTGAAAATGTGGATGATTTGAAAGAGTTGTTCGCTAATAATACCCAAATGGTATTTATAACTGCAGGAATGGGTGGTGGTACTGGTACAGGTGCTGCTCCAATTATTGCACAAACTGCCAGAGAAATGGGAATTTTAACGGTAGGTATTGTTACCATTCCTTTCTCTTTTGAAGGTCGCAGACGTAAAATGCAGGCAGATGAAGGTCTAGAGTCGTTGCGTGAGAATGTAGATACCATGCTCATTATTTGTAACGATAAGTTGCGAGAAATGTATGGTAACCTAAAAATGTCAGAAGCGTTCTCTAAAGCAGATGATATATTAACTGTTGCAGCAAAAGGGATCGCAGAGATTATTACTGTTGCAGGATACATTAATGTGGATTTTGAAGACGTTAAAACAGTGATGAAAGACGGTGGGACCGCTATCATGGGCTCAGCAAGTGCTGAAGGGAATGATAGAGCCATTACTGCGGTTACTAAAGCTATGGCATCTCCACTGCTGAATGATAATGAGATCAAAGGTGCGAAGTATATTCTGCTAAATATTACTTCTGGCGAAGATGAGATCTCTATGGATGAAATTGATTCGATTACGGAATACATTCAAGAAGAAGCCGGAAATAGTGCTGATATTATTTGGGGTAATGGAATTGATGAATCACTAGGAAATAAAGTTAGTGTAACAATTGTAGCGACTGGATTTGGATCGAAGGCAGCGATTGATTTATCAGCTACAAATCAAGAACCAAAAAAAATAGTTAGAAGACTAGAAGATGAGGTAAAAACCAACATTACACAGCAAGTGGAAGGTGATGAACCTAAGAAAGAGAAAGAGGAAGAATCTACTGCTAATGAGCCCTTTTTAAAATCGTCAGAAAGTCAGGTTAGTTTTGAATTTGAGATTAAGAAACCAGAACCAAAACCAGAGCCTGAAGCTAAAAAGCCTGAGCCGGAAATTATTCGACATACGTTAGAAGAAGATATCGAAGAAGCAAATGATGACTCATCAGCTCCTTT
>CBFHZL010000219.1:0-2032 GCA_965660325.1 uncultured Acidiluteibacter sp. | reverse complement strand
TCTAAGGGCTTTTAATTGGGTAGTAGGTAATCTATCTTTATTGATAAATAAATTTATTTATCGAAATACTTCCATCGTTTGTTTCCGCTTTTATTATTCCAACACCTTTTGATGCATTCACTAATGATATATCTGATAATAATCCGTTTACAGGTTGAGCTCTTAGAATCTCTCTACCCATGCTATCAAACAGTGTCACATAGGTCACATCTGATGAAGCACGAACAAACAAACTACCATTAGAAGGATTGGGGTATACTTCACTAATTAGCTGTATTTTTCTACCTTTTACAGCCTCTACACTAGAATATTCAAAAACTCCATTAAAATCTACTTGTTTCAGTCGGTAATATGTCCAAGCATTTGGTGATGTAATATCAAAAAACTCATATTCATTAACCTCTGTCGAATTACCTTTTCCATTGACTTGCCCTATGGTTTCCCATCGCTCACCATCAAGCGATCGTTCAACAGAAAAATAGTCATTATTAATTTCAGACCCGGTCTGCCACTTTAAGTGCGTTTTATTGTTGTGGCTTGTTGAAGCTACAAATGATAACATTTTAACCGGCAAAGCATTAGAAAAGTGAACAGTGATCTCTACTTGATCTATTAGTGCTGTTGGAAGAACTTCTTTACCATCCATCTTGACAGCGATAGCAACACCAAAACTCTCAGAGTTTATATCTGTAGCAGATAAATCTGTATTCCAATTATTTAACCTACCTCCATAGGTGATCACTTCATCTAAATACGACCAAGTAGATTGATTTGATTCATCTCTACCAATCAACTGATTATTATAGGTCAATCGCACTTCTTCATCTTTAATTTTCTGCCCTATCCCACTTCCTGACCTTTCAACATGAACTGAAATTCCAACTATTGCAGCATTATATGGCACTTGAAAATTAAATCCTTTTAGCACAATGTAATTAGACATCTGACCAAAGTAGTTTGCTTGAACTGCAATATGTTGATCATCTGATTCGAATCCATTCGATTCATTGAACCAATTCAATTCTGAAAAACGATCTGAACTTGATGAATTGGTTGTTGAAGAGGTTTGACTATCTGCTATTTGACTAAATGAATAGAGTGATAAAATACAGAATAAATGAGTTAAAAGTAGCTTTGTCATAGCTTGTAGGTTTTTGTATAATAGGTGATGTAAAGATGAGACTACCACACAAGCTATTCCTCATAAAAACACCTACGATTGTTTAGGCAAATTCCCTAATTTTCTATTGTATGTAATATGGAAGTTGTTAGTAACATTTGATACATACAATGGCTATAACTATCTATAAATTTGCATTTGTAATTTCAAAATATTTACTATGGAAGGTTTAAAAAAATACATTCAAGACAATCAAGGAACGATCGTAGACGTTAGAACTACCGCTGAATTTGCGGGTGGACATGTAGCAGGATCAGTTAATATCCCTTTGCAGGAGATTCCTTCACGAATTGACGAATTAAAGTCTTTAACAGCACCATTAATCCTATGCTGTGCATCTGGAAACAGAAGTGGCCAGGCTACCAATTATTTAAGTAGTCTTAATATTTCATGTGGAAATGCAGGATCTTGGTTAGATGTAAATTATTTAAAAAGTCAAGCATGAGTTTTATCAGAAAGTTATTTGGCCTAGGCCCCACAGTAGATTATAAAGAACTTGTGAAGCAAGGTGCAATTATAATAGATGTTCGAACACCAAGTGAATTTAAATCGGGGCATATTAAAGGTTCTACCAATATTCCATTGGATGCGTTATCGAGTAAGCTCGGTAAGCTAAAAGACAAAAATAGAACAATCATTACCTGTTGTGCTTCAGGAATGAGAAGTGCGTCCGCAAAAGGTATGCTGAAGTCAAATGGATATACTGAAGTTCATAATGGCGGCGGTTGGTCAAGCTTGAATAATAAAATCAGCTAATGTATTTATTGAATAAAAGTTTCTGGAGTATTACCCGATTTATACGGTTAGTAATAGGCATTGTAGCTATTGGAGAAGCTATAAGTTCAGGACAAA
>CBFHZL010000218.1:0-2082 GCA_965660325.1 uncultured Acidiluteibacter sp. | reverse complement strand
GATCGTCTAGTCGTGTGGTGGATAAAGATGGCAAATCAATATTTACTGACGAAGCCATTGCTTTTATTCCAACTGCTAAGCGATACTTTCTGTTCAGCTGCAAGTGGTAGGATAAATTCAACGCTCCTTGTACACTCTTAACCGGGCCTAACTGATGCGAAAGAACGGTAATTCCTGCACCGAAGTTTTTAGACATTCTAAAATTACCGGTAGCATTTATTGTTTTAGGAGCACCGGTAAATCCGCCTAGTGACCTGGCTGACAAGAGTGAAATATCATTGTAGCCGCTTGCTCCTGCCTGAGCAGGATTAAGCATTAATATATTGAATTGATTTTGTCGATAACTGGGTTCACTTTGGCCAAATGCCACTAAGGCCGAAAAGGTAACTGCTATACTTAAAAGTTGTTTAAACGTATTCATGGGTTTAGTTTTTGAGTCTTGGTTTATCGAATTCTATTGATGTAAACGTATCCTTGTTTGGTGGTTTTACCGTCCAATGTTAATACGTAGAAGTAGGTATCGTCATTTAGTGGAGCTCCAGATTCACTCGAGGTTCCATCCCAGTCATTTTGGTAGTTTTTACTCTGGTAAACACGGTTTCCAAATTGATTAAAGATTTCGAGCTCAACTCGCGAATATTGTCCCAATCCAGGAATTACAAATCGATCGTTGAAGTTATCACCATCAGGAGTAAACCCATTTGGCACCCGAACAACCGTGGTATTCACATCATCGTCACACGCATCATCAATACCATCAAAATCTTTATCCTCATTGCTTGGAACTACCGTAACAATTAAGCTCTTATCTACTTCATTTCCGTAATTATCAATTACCGTAGCAATCACTCTATTCTGACCTAAGTCAAAGCAATCGAAGAAGTATTGAGATAATTCAATGGACTGGATACCGCAATTATCTGTTGTCCCATTATCCACATCCGCAACCGTAATCTCATACGTGCTTCCGTCTGCATTTAACTTAACAGTAATGTCCTTAAATTGAGCATCTGGAATAATCGTATCCTTAACCAATACATATTGATTATCAGTTGTTATGTTTCCACTGCTGTCTTCAACCGTCCAAACAACTGTAGTCTGACCTAATGGGTAAATTGTAGGTGCATTGTTTGAAATACGCTCAATTCCGCAGTTATCTGTTACTACAGGGTTTCCTAAGTCAATGTTTGTAGAAGAACACCCTAAGTTTGAATTCACTTCAATATCAGATGGAACAATTAACGTTGGTTTCTGAACATCCACAATCGTTACCAATTGATTAGCAGAGACTGAATTTCCTTCAACATCTACTGCTGTCCAAGTTACTGTTGTATTACCTATTGGATAACTTGATGGCGCATTATTGGTTAATGATGCCAAGAAGCAGTTATCAGTCGCAATCGGCGTCCCTAAAGGCACGTTAACTGCAAAACAACCATTATTGGTGTTGTATACTAAGTCAGCTGGAGGTGTTAATACCGGTGCGGTACTATCAATTACAGTTACCACTTGCTGCGCTGAAGAGCGATTTCCATTCGCGTCAACTGCTGTCCAAACCACTGTGGTTATTCCTTCAGGGAATGTAACAGGTGCATTGTTAGTGATACTCGTAACCGCACAGTTATCAGTAGCTACAGGGCTACCAAGCACAACTCCATTTGCGCTACATCCGGTGTTTGTAGCAACGCTGATATCTGCAGGAGCGGTAATTACCGGAGGTGTAATGTCTGAAATAGTAATCAATTGGTCAGCAGAAGCGCTGTTTCCATTTACATCGGTAACTACCCAAGTAACGATGGTTTGACCAACATTAAATACTGCAGGTGCATTGTTAATCACCGTATCTACTGCACAGTTATCAGCAGTAATTACTCTTCCTAGAGCTAAACCACTTACTTGACAATTAGAGTCAACAGACAATGCAATGTTAGACGGTGCAATAATGGTCGGTTTTACCGTATCTACTACCAATACATTTTGAGTATCTGTGGTGGTGTTTCCGGCTGCATCCTCTACCGTCCAAGTAACGGTGGTTGTGCCTACTGTAAAGCTTGTTGGTGCATCGTTTACGACAGATGATAC
>CBFHZL010000217.1:827-2118 GCA_965660325.1 uncultured Acidiluteibacter sp. | reverse complement strand
GCAAATCCTTTGTCAGTCATTCATTTGGATTTAAGTCGTCAGAAATTAAAAAGCCTACCGGAGGAGATTAAAGAGATGACGAACCTGCGTTACCTAAATTTGAATGGTAACCGATTGGCTGAGCTTCCTGATTTTATTTTTAGTTTACCCCAGCTTGAGGAGCTTGATGTGACTCGGAATAAATTGTATGATTTGCCATTTTCAATTGAGAACGCTAAACAACTAAAAATACTGAAAGCGGGTAATAATCCCTTGCAAAGTATTCCTTACACCATTGATGGTGCTACTAATTTGGAGCAATTGGACTTAATTCATTCTGAGATTAAAATATTTCCTGAAGAACTGAAAGGTCTTTACCATCTTGAGCTTTTAGAGTTGCGTGGTATGGACATTGACGATGATCAAATGGAACTACTGAAAAGCTACCTTCCTAACACGAGGATTTATTTTACTAGCGGTTGCCACTGCGGGCCATTTTAGTTAAATAAAAAACGCCAGAAGATTCATCTTCTGACGCTTTTAGGTAATAGGTTATTCTTTAAAAAATACGACGTTCAAACAACATTGCTAACGTCTAAACTCTAATGTTTAAACTCTCCTTAAAACTTCAGCGTAACTCCGCCTAAAAAGTTAGTTCCAGCTTGTGGGTAAAAAAAGTTTTCTGTTACCACCTCTCCTACGCCATAAGAATAAGTGTACCCATTAGAGCTATATCGCTCATCAAATGCATTGTTGATTAAAAGTGTAAAGTTCATTTCCTTGAACAATACATCTTTTACGGTATAGTTCAGACGAATGTCGTTGACCAAATAGGCATCGATCTTTTTATCGTTGCTCTGTGTGTTATCTAAAAATTGCTGCCCAACGTGCTTAGTAAGCAACGAAATACTAAGGTTTTTTATGGGTCGGTACTCTATAGTAGAGGCTGCTATGAAGTTTGGAGAAAACGAAATATCAGCATCCTCGATTCGTGTAATGATGGTTTCTCCAGAAACGTAGTCATAGAAATAATCATCAAATGCTTCAATTTTATTTCTGCTCATAGTCATGTTACCTGAGAAAGATAGTTTCTTGGAAATGGTGACTCCTGCGCTTATTTCAATACCTGCTCGGTAGCTATTTTCTACATTTTGTCTGATTGACGATCCTACGTCGTTGAGCTCTCCCGTAAGTACCAATTGATTGTTGTAATCCATATGAAAAAGATTTGCATGAAAAAAGTAATCTTTATCATTGACCTGAATTCCTAACTCAAGGTTGTTGAGTTGTTCATGTTCTGGCTTCTCACCTG
>CBFHZL010000217.1:0-818 GCA_965660325.1 uncultured Acidiluteibacter sp. | reverse complement strand
GAAAAAAGTAATCTTTATCATTGACCTGAATTCCTAACTCAAGGTTGTTGAGTTGTTCATGTTCTGGCTTCTCACCTGAAGGTGCGTCTATGAAATCATTTCTCACCGGTTCTCTATTACTAATCGAGTAGGATGCATACGCAGAAGTGATGGCACTAAATCGGTAATTTAAACCTGCTTTCGGATTAAAAAAGACAAAATCTTCTTCCACATCTATTCTTCGCTGATCGTTGTCAATTCCATTAGTGCTGTAATTGATCGTTCTAATCTGTAAATCCGCAAAAGCAGTCAGATTATCAGTTACCGCAAAGTCGGCTTTCAAATACGAATTAAAGTCTCTTTTCTTGCCTACATTATCATAGTAGCGCTCTCTAATGCTGCTATTGGTTGCTATCTCAGACCAGATGATTTCGCCGAAATGATCGCCTTCATACATATTGTAGCCTCCACCAAGCGTCAAGTTTAATTTTTGTGAAGCATTGTAATTAAGGCTATAAGTTAAACCACCAAAATGATTGTCGAGCCATCTTCTACGGATTAAGTCAGTAGACCCAATCGTATCACTACCAATTACAGGATTGTTCAATCCATAATCCGAAAAGTCATCATCTGAGCGAAATTCTTCATAATATCCTAATCCTCTGGTATAGTGAAAATTGAGGTTAGCCGTCAGTTTATCAGAAACTTCGTGTGCGATTAATAGTTGATAATGGTCTTGAGAGTAATTATCTACTTGATTGTCGTATTGGTAAAAGTTGTAGCTTCTGCCTGAGTTGAGTAGATTATCTAACTGACTTTGAGAGTATCCCTCATTAGCA
>CBFHZL010000216.1:1883-2122 GCA_965660325.1 uncultured Acidiluteibacter sp. | reverse complement strand
CAGTTACCTCTTGCGCTTTATCGCTGATGTTAGCCATTTTCGTTTTAAACACCAAGGTATCTCCTTCTCTAAAAAAGCGTGGAGGGTTTGGCATCACCATCAATTCCTTTTGAGCCACTATTTCTTCTAGCGCAGTGCCAATTTTTAAATCGGTGGTGTGCGCCATAGCCATGAATTTATAGCGCGTCAATGCATCGGGCATGGTAAATGTAAAATCTACCGTTCCATCTTTATTGGTT
>CBFHZL010000216.1:0-1843 GCA_965660325.1 uncultured Acidiluteibacter sp. | reverse complement strand
AGCTGTTTCGCGGAAATCGGAGCGAATGGAAGGCGTTTGGTTGATAGACTCTATTTTTTCTTCAATTTCAAAAATAGCTTCTTCAGCAAGCATCTCATCATCTTCATTTGCCGACCTTACAGCCATTGAGCTAATTTTCTCTCTAATTACATTTCCACTAGACGAACTCATGGCTGCATCCATTTGAACAAGAGAATTTCTAGCATAGTATTGTCGACTTCCTTCAAACCCAAAGAAATTTAGCTTTTTATAATTAATAGAACTCGGCAAATTATTACCAATAGGCCGATAATAATTATTCATATTCTGGCTTCTAAAATACTGATCCGACTGCCAATTGGAGCGGCTGTAATTATTACGGTAAGGAAAAAAGTTCCAACTATTAGCTTGAAATACATCTAAGCTTTGATCATACATGGAAGCCAACACTTCCGCTTGGATTGATTTTTCATTAACATCTTTCACGGTAAGTGACCACTCTTCTTTATTGCCTGGCTCAGTTACATTTCTAAAAGTGCTTAATTTTACGTTCAATTGCTTATTACTGTAAGGAACAGTAAATTCCATCGATTGATTGAATGAGCGATTATCATAAATCATCCATAAATTCACTCGAAAACCGCCTCTATATGCCTCTTTTACATCAATTTCAATAACTTTTTGCTCATTTTTTAATGAGATCCATTCTTTTTTGAGCACTTTATCGCCCACGACTATTTCATAAAGCACGTTTGCATCCATAGCTCTCGAACCAATTACAAATTTTGCTTTCTCTCCTACTTCTACCTTATTGGCCAATTGCTTCGCCCAAAACACAGAAGGCTCCGCAGGGCATTTATCTTTTAAGCTGTAAACGGTAAAAAATCGTTCTTGCTGTATCTCATCTCCATTTTCATCTGTGGCAACAATGTTCATTTTATAGGATCCACTTTTAAGCAGTTCCTGTATCTTTATATATTGGTTAGAAACGCCTTTTGCATCAATTACTCCCTCTTCCACTTCAAATAAGTTTGGATTAAGCTCCATTTCAGTGTATGCTAAATGTGGAAACTGTTTTCTAAATTCTACCTCATTCAGCTGATTTTGCTCTGGCAACCCCCAATACCGTTCCTTATAAACTGTTTCAGTTGGTTTTAACCGCTCAATCGTGTACTTCACATTTGCCTTTATCAATTCTCCCGAAAAGTTTTTTGTATTGAATTGGATTGTTTTGAAATCCTCACTAAGTATTTCTTCTTGTAAATCTACTTGTAGTTGAAAGGCTTGCTTGCTAATAGTTACAGAAGTAGTTGCACTTTGCGTTTCTCCATTAATATCGGTTACGTCAGCAACTATTTCATAGGTAAACGTAGAATTACTATTCGATGGGGCCTTCGCTAAAAACTTTAACTCAAACTCTCCGGCTGCATTCGTGCTTACTTTTCCATTGGCAATTTCTGCTTCATTGTTGCGTACTGGCGGAAATCGTCTCCATCCATAACCATAATAATAAGGAACAATTTCTTTGCGAATTACTCGATAACTCACTTCTGCATCTGTTAGATTTGATCCAGAATAAGCTATAGCTTTTCCGACTGCTTTTATAGAATCATTTAATTGATAACTGCCTTTAACTGGGTCAAACTTTACCTCAAACTGCGGTCGTTTGTATTCTTCTACAGAAAAGCCATATTGTCCATAATCAGTCTTTAACCGATAGTAACCAGTTAATCCGCCAACGGGCAATTGAAAAGAACCACTAAATGAACCATACTGATTTGCTTTTACATTCAGTTCAGCTACTTTTTTATAATTGACATCCATCAATTCAATCGTACTTGAATACGTGGAATTCACCTTAACC
>CBFHZL010000215.1:0-2161 GCA_965660325.1 uncultured Acidiluteibacter sp. | reverse complement strand
TCAAATATTCCCATAGGTATATATAAAAAAAGCTTCCTCCGAAACGAAAGAAGCTAATTATTTTTATGTGAAGAAACGATTACTTCTTGAAGAAGTCGTTCACGTTATCGTTAGGTATGATCTCTTGCTTAAATGCGTAAGAACCAGTCTTATCAGACTTTACCATCTTAATCACTTTCGTAAAACTTTTTGCTCCTTGCTTCTGTAACGATGCTACTACTTTCTTAGCCATAACTAATAACTTTTACTTAATTTCTTTGTGAACCGTCATCTTTTTCATGATCGGGTTGTATTTTTTAAGCTCCATTCTCTCAGGAGTATTTTTTCTATTTTTTGTAGAGATGTAACGAGATGTTCCCGCTAAACCACTCTCTTTGTGCTCCGTACACTCCAAAATAATTTGGACTCTGTTTCCTTTTCCTTTTTTAGCCATTGTTCTATTTATTTTATAGAGGGTGCAAATTTAGTTAATAATCTCTTAATGTACCAACCTTTGAAGAAAAAATTTTTGAGTTAAAAATTTGAAGGTTTTTTCATCATTTTTTCAATTGTTTCTACCGTTCTAGGGGCAGCTTTTGATAAATTAATTGGCTCATTTTCTGTAATTAAAATATCGTCTTCTATTCGCACACCAATGTTCCACCACTTAGGGTCGCAATTGGATCCTTCCGCGATATAAATACCAGGCTCTACTGTAATTACACTGCCGGCCACAAGTGGACCATAAGTTCCCACATCATGCACATCTAATCCTAGGTAATGTGAAGTACCATGCATAAAGAAATTTCGAACCTCCTTAACATTATTAATAATACCTAGTTTCAAAAGTCCTTGTGTAATAATTTCTGTTGTTGCCTGATGTGTTGCTCGAAATGGATTACCAGCTTTCGCAGCTCTTATACCTGCATTCTGCGCTTTTAATACTAAGTTGTAAATTATCTTTTCTTCTTCCGAAAAAACACCATCTACTGGTAACGTTCGTGTAACATCAGCAGTATATCCTCGGTACTCCGCTCCTACATCACTAACCAACAAATGCTCATTATTCAACACTTTTCTGTTTGTGGTATAGTGCAATATGCAACTATTCTCACCACCACCTTGTATAGAAGGAAATCCTGTATATTCGGCTCCTTCATTTTTAAATACGTACTCTAAAATTGCTTCTGTTTGATATTCAGCCATACCATCTTTCAATGATTTCATCACCTCTATTTGGGCATTACAGGTAATATCAATTGCTTTTTGCAACAACACCAACTCTTCTTCCAATTTTACTTCTCTCAACTCAGCCATTATAGCTTTTAACTTCTTCTCATCAGTATTGACCTTCCGTTGTTTAAAAAGGGCTAAGAAATTTCGTTTAAGCTCATTTAATGGTGCATTAACAGTTCTATTCTCATCCACCAAAAAGTTTATGCTATCATACCATATGGATGTAAAGCTTTTCCATTTGATGGCAGATAATTCAAAATTGTCAATTGATTCCACATGCTCAATGCCTGTGAAGTGCGCGGCATGCTTTAACCCTAAGCGCCTGCCATCCCATACTTCTCGCTTAGCATCTCTATCTTGCAGCAACAATAGCTCATTAATAATCAAACCTTTATAACGTACCGAATCTTTAAAAATGATTAAAGCCGCGTTAGGCTCAATAAAGCCGGTTAAGTAATAAAAGTTAGGCTGTTGATGAAACTCAAAGTCCACATCATTCGATCGATTTTTAATTGGGTTAGCTAAGAATATAGCAACAGTCCCCTCTTCCATTTTATCCCTAAAAGCAGCTCTTCTATTTTGCGTAAAAGCAACAGACAGCCGATCGGTATCATACTGATAAGACTCTAGATGACTAGAGGTAGAAACTTCTTGAGCAAAACCAACCAAGGTAAAGCTCATTAAGATGAAAAAGTAAAATGTGTTCAGTTTCATAAAAAATTAGGCAAAAAAAAACGCTGCTACTAAGGTAACAACGTTTTTAATAATATCTATAATGTACTTATTTCATGAAGCCTTTAGCTTTAGCCTCTTTAATACAAGCATTCAATCCTTTTTTGTTGATGTTTCTGATTGCAGAAGCAGATACCTTTAAAGTAACCCACTCGCCTGTTGTCTCATTATAAAACTTACGCGTAAATAAGTTTGGATAGAATTTTCTTTTAGT
>CBFHZL010000214.1:0-2176 GCA_965660325.1 uncultured Acidiluteibacter sp. | reverse complement strand
ATGGCATATATTTTCAGAACAAATGACAGATCTCAAATCTCTGCAAGAATGAAGCAATATCGATTTTTGGCATTATTAAGCACTCAATTTTTAATTTCATCATTATTCCTACCTACTCGCTTTGGTGGATTAGGGGTTATTATCTTTAGCGTAGTGGCTGCTATCGGAATAATAACCAAGCAATACCGTATAAAAAAACTAGGAGCACTATGGCTATTTCCGATCATCTTTCTAGTGCTGATTATTGGAGCATCATATGCGAAAGACTCTACAGAAGCTTTTAAGCTGATTGAACGAAATCTCAGCTTTATCATTTTCCCTTTCTTGGCACAATCAGTTACTATTTTTTCAAGTAAACAATGGAAGATTCTATTATATACCTACCTATTATCAGCATTTACCATCAGCTCTTACTGTTTACTTTTAGCGTTCAATACCTACTTAGAAACGGGAAGTGCTTCGATAAACAACTCTGATCATTTTGTGTATAACATATTCATGCATCAGCGGCTTACTTCACCTATTAAGATGCATGCCATCTACCTTAACTCGTTTATCTCCTTTGGTGGAATTATGGCCATCAACAAACTTGTAAATCAATGGTGTAGACTAAACAAGAAAGAAGTGTACTTTTTAACGACTTATCTAATTTTTAATGGAGTAATGCTCTACCTTCTAAAGTCTTCAATTCTTGCTGCTGCCGTGCCTTTTGTTTTAGTTACTATTCACTTCAAGAAGATCAAGCAGTTTATTTTTAGCTCCAGGCTAAAGATGGGCATTGCTTCTATTTTTTTGATGTTGAGCTCAATATTTTTCTTCTCTATTATAAAAACTAAACTTGGAAATTTTGAGATTAAGCAGGACTATTCTGCTGAGTCCATTGGTCCGCTCAATATCAGATTAGCCATTTGGAAAGGTGCTTATGGAGTGATTCAGAAAAACTGGCTATTAGGAGTAGGAACAGGCAACTTAGAAGAACCAATCCTTGCTGAGTTCTCAGCTATTAATTTTACCGAAGGCTTGAACAGCAAGTACAATGCACATAATATGTTCCTTCAATATTGGGCAATGAATGGACTACCTGGTATTATTACATTCTCACTTTTACTTATCTGCCTGATATATTGGTCTGCCAAAAATGGCAGCAATGAACTATTAGCACTAGTGATGCTAATTGCCATATTCTCATTGACCGAATCGACCTTACAGACGCAACGAGGAATCCTATTTTTTAGCTTTTTATGTGCTGCTTTGTACTGGAAAGGTTACCCAAAACATACGCTAAAATGAAAATATTATTCGCCCACAACTACTACCAGTTAAAAGGTGGTGAGGATTCTGTTTTAGCTAATGAAATGAGGCTGTTAGAGGAAAATGGCCATAAAATAATTACCTACTTTAGGCACAACAAAGAAATTGAGCAGTATTCTTCAATAAAGAAAGCAGGTTTGTTGTTTAATACTACGTACTCGAAGGATAGCTATAAAGAAATAAGTTCCATAATAAAAAAGGAACGTCCGGACATCTGTCATGTCCATAACTTTTTACCATTAATTAGCCCATCAGTCTATGATGCGTGCCGTGATAATAACATTCCCGTAATCCAGACACTCCACAACTTTCGGCTGATCTGCACTAACGGACTGTTCTTAAGAGAGGGAAAGATCTGTGAAGATTGCTTAGGGAAATCGGCATATGGCTCAGTATTAAAAAAGTGCTACCGAAACTCAAGCATACAAACGTTTGCTATAGCAAGAATGATCGAACAGCACAAGTCGAAAAATACTTGGAATACGAAAGTGAGCAAATTCATTTGTCTAAACGAATTCAGCAAAAGCAAATTCATTGAGGCAGGTCTTTCTAAGGATAAACTTATAGTTAAACCGAATTTTGTTGAGCAACCAATATTCAACGAAACAAATAATAAAAAGCCATTTTTTCTGTTTGTTGGAAGAGTCGATTCAACCAAAGGAATCGAAATGATTAATAGAGTAGCAGAGTCATCTCCCATCCCAATAAAAATAATTGGGGAAGGAGATTTAGTGACACTAATAGCAAACAATCCAAAAATTGAATACTTAGGAAAACGGCCAAACGAAGAAACGCAACAATACATCCAGCAAGCTGAAGGTCTATTGTTTCCATCGATACTATATGAAGGAATGCCCATGACAAT
>CBFHZL010000213.1:0-2221 GCA_965660325.1 uncultured Acidiluteibacter sp. | reverse complement strand
CTAGAGAAGACTAAAGAGAGCTTCGATGAGGTAAATCCATCTCCTTGGTTTTATCAAATACATAATTCTCCCACCGGTAAGCCTGTAATAATGTACCCGGCCGGATTAAGCCTCTTTTACCTCACACCTTACCTAGCGACAAAAGCCAGCCTGAAAATTCTTGATATAGAGCACAGTAGTTTTGATCGACCCTTTCATATCGCTATTTCAATATGGTCGCTGCTATTTTGCATACTTACTGTTTTTCTTTTGAGAAGGCTTTTGCTTCATTTCTTTTCTGAATTTGTTACATCAGTAACGCTAATTTGCATTATAGTGGGTACAAATTCTTTTTACTTTTTTGCCTCATTCCCGCTTATAGTGCATCCTGTTCTCAGTTTCTACTATGTTTCATTTTTACTTCTTACTATTAGATGGACAAAAAAACCAACTATCACCTTAAGCATTTTATTGGGGGCACTTTACGCTCTAGCGGTAATAACTCGACCATCCTCAATATTCTTAATTATATTACTCGGTTTTTGGGGAGTAAATGGCAGCTTTACATCATGGATATCCAAGTTGAAGTGTTGGATGAATCAAACGAAATTTATTTTAATCATGGTCCTCTCTGCTATCATAGTAAGTACACCCCAATTGGCCTATTGGAAATCAGTCACCGATAAATGGGTTTACTTTAGTTACACAGGCGAGTGGTTCGATTTTTTAAGCCCACACTTCTATCAAGGGCTCTTCGGGTGGAAAGCGGGTTGGATATACCACTTTCCAATTGCAGCAATAGGTATTTTGGGTGTTTTTCTTTTAGCACTTTCGAAAAAAAGAGTCTATACCGTTCCTGTGCTTCTATTTTCATTTTTTCATATCTGGCTAATTCTAAGCTGGAGTAACTATTGGTACGGATCAAATATGGGGAATAGAGGCTTCACAGAATATCAGATGATTCTAGCATTACCTTTTGGTTTTATCATACAGGAAAGCCTAAAAATAAAATGGAGACTTGTGGCTATAATTACAGTAGGTTCAGCCTTTGCCTTAAGCAGTATTGGGGTGATTAGGGTGCTTCAGATCAATCAGTGGCTATGGGGCATGCAAAACATGTCTAAAGCTTACACAGAAGCCAATTACCTTAAACTAGATCATAATTCTAGTTATTTACTGCACCCGGCAGAAGGAGATGAAGCATTTAAGAATAACCTTCTCGAAAACCCTAATAATTATACAAATTCGATCATTTACTTGAACGATTTTGAAGATAAGTTACCTAATCAATTAAATGATACACTGAATAAAACATACCTCATTGATAGCTCAATGACGTATAGCAACCCTTTTTACGTTAAGGGCGTAACCGGAGAAAACCAACAACCAGAAAATGGAATTAATATAAATATAGAGACGCTAAAAAAAGAAGGTAAAGATGCAGCAGAAGCATTCTTAATCGTAGAGTTTACAAATGCAACTGGTAAGGTCTGCTACTATTATAACAAATTACCTATAAACTTAGTTCCAACAAATGAATGGAGTAACACCGACTACTTCCTAGACCTACCAGAAAAAAGATTTAACGATGATCAATTCAAAATTTCTGTTTACAACCCTAATAGCATAAACTTTGAAATAGATAACCTATCGGTTAGACTTTATTGCAAGAAGCATGAATAACTTTGAATTAGAGCTATAAACTACTAGCCCCATTTTTAAAAAATAGGTTACTTTCGCATATTACAAAAATGTGTATTATCAATAGCAACTATGATCAAAACCCTATCTATACTAATACCGGCTTATAACGAAGAGCGAACAATCCATCTTATTTTAGACCGAGTAAGGGATGTAAAACTCTTGAATGACATCCAAAAAGAAATCATTATTGTAAATGATTGTTCTTCTGATAATACCGTGGGAGCTCTGGAAGCCTATATGGCAAAAAATCCAGAAATGGGAATACAGCTATATAGCCAAGAGAAAAATCAAGGAAAAGGAGCAGCTATTCATAAAGCGATATCATTGGCTACAGGTGATTATTTATTAGTTCAAGATGCCGATCTAGAATATGACCCGAGAGAGTACAACGACTTATTAAAGCCAGTGGTAGAAGGAAATGCGGATGTCGTATATGGGTCGAGGTTTATGGGCGGCAATCCACATCGAATTTTATTCTTTTGGCACTCCATTGGAAATAAATTTTTGACGCAGTTATCCAATATGTTTACCAACCTCA
>CBFHZL010000212.1:0-2230 GCA_965660325.1 uncultured Acidiluteibacter sp. | reverse complement strand
CTTTTGCAGTCGAAAATTCAAGACCTTCAAACTAGTATAAATAATGGAGTTTAAGTCAAACAAAATCAAGCTTTTATTACAGAAAAGCATCTTAGTTTTAATTGGTTTCCTATCTTTAAATTCTGTTAAGGCAAGTTCTTCAGACGGCGAAGAGGGTGGATTTAAAGCAGGAGAAATGATTATGCATCACATTTCTGATGCACATGAAATTCACATCATTGGTGATTTCGCAATCTATTTGCCAGTGATCCTGAAGACTGATAATGGTTTTGAGGTGTTTTCATCCTCTCATTTTTATCACAATGAAAATCACGCTACTGATTCTGCTACTGGAGAGTCAGTTCATTATTATGCACACGAAGGTTTTGTGATGACGCATGAGCACATTTATTTTGCAAACGAAAATGGAGGCATTTCATTTAATGAAAAAGGTGAAGTTGCGAATGAGGCAGTAGCTTTGGATTTATCGATTACGAAAAATGTTGCGGGTTTGTTTTTTACAATCCTATTGATGTTTCTCATCTTTTTTACTGTTGCCAAAGGGTACAAAAAAAGAGGTATTGGTTCGCCACGAGGAATACAGTCATTTATTGAGCCGCTTATCTTGTTTATTAGAGATGAGGTAGCGCGTCCATCTATCGGCAAGCACGCTGATAGATTTATGCCGTTTTTACTAACCGTATTTTTCTTTATTTGGATCAGTAATTTGTTGGGATTGGTTCCGTTTTTAGGAGGTCTTAATATTACAGGTACGTTAAGTATTACTATGGTTTTAGCGGCATTTGTATTTATCATCGTATCATTTAAAGGGAATAAGCACTATTGGATGCATATTTTATGGCCTCCGGGAGTTCCTGCTTTTGTAAAGCTAATTCTTGTGCCTATTGAAATTGCCGGAATATTTATTAAACCATTGGTATTGATGGTTCGTTTAACGGCAAACATTACAGCAGGCCACATTATTATTTTGTCATTCGTTTCCTTGATTTTTATATTTGGTCAGCAAAGTGTTGGTGCAGGATATGGAATTGGAGTGGGAGCGACTTTGTTCATGATTTTTATGAACTTTATAGAATTGCTTGTAGCGTTTTTGCAGGCATATGTGTTTACTTTATTGGCGGCCATTTATTTTGGTGCTGCAGTGGAGGAGCCACATCATTAACACGTATTTTTTTTATTAATTATATAAATCCTACAAAATGGAATTATTAGCAATCTTATTAGAAGCGATGTCAGCTGCAGGTTTAGCAGCTTTAGGCGCAGGTGTATCTGCAATTGCTGCAGGAATGGGTATCGGTAAAATCGGTGCTGCTGCACTAGAGTCTATGGCACGTCAGCCTGAATCTACTGGTGATATTAGAGCGGGAATGATTGTAGCTGCTGCACTTGTTGAAGGTGTTGCACTGTTTGCAGTTATCGTTTGCCTATTAGTAGTATTAGGTTAAGAAGAATTTAAGTGAGTTCTTAGCGGTTGGCTAAGGCTCACTTTTATTAGTAAAAAGAACAAATTTAAATACACGATATGTTATCAGTAAGTTTTGGAACTGTAATTTGGACAACTATTGCTTTCTTAATAGTTGTTTTTGTGCTTGGTAAATTTGCTTGGCCTTCTATCCTTAAGTCAATCAAAGAGAGAGAAGAGTCCATCGAAGATGCTTTACAGGCTGCGGAAAAAGCGAAAGAGCAATTAGAAGAATTAAAAGAGGGGAATGAAAAGCTATTAGCTGAAGCTCGTCAAGAAAGAGACACGATGCTTAAAGAAGCGCGTGAAGTTAAAGAGAGTATTATTGCGGAAGCAAAGGATAAAGCAGGAGTTGAAGCAGAAAAAGTAATGGAAGCTTCTAGAGAAAGTATCAGAAATGAAAAAGCTGCTGCTATCGCTGAGATTAAAACACAAGTGGCGGAACTTTCTGTTCTTGTAGCAGAAAAAATTCTTAAAGCAGAACTGTCTTCTAAAGATCAGCAAAATGCATTTGTTGAAGAGGCAATGAAAAATGCTAAATTAAATTAATCCAACGCGACGATGAAAGAGCCAAGAGTAGCTGCAAGATATGCCAAATCAATTATGCTTTCCGCAAAAGAGAATTCTTCTGTAGATAAGGTATATGCTGATATGGAAATGTTGCATCGACTAATCGGTGAGAGTAGAGATCTTTCACTTTTGTTGAAAAGTCCGATTCTAAAGGAAGATAAAAAGCAAGCTGCATTAAGTGCTGTATTTACTGATAAA
>CBFHZL010000211.1:0-2248 GCA_965660325.1 uncultured Acidiluteibacter sp. | reverse complement strand
AATTTCCTGTTTCAATTGGATATATTTTCATCTAACTAATTTTTAATCCGTTTTCTACTTTTTTATCTGTTGTGAGCATTACGACACCTTTGTCTGCTCCTACTACTCCTAGCACCAAGCATTCTGAAATTACTTTTGCAATTTGCTTGGGTGGAAAGTTAACTACGGCAATAATTTGCATTCCTATCAACTCTTGGTCGGTATAAAGATCTGTAATCTGCGCGGAAGAAGTCTTGATACCAAGGTCGCCAAAATCAATCGATAAACGATACGATGGCTTATGCGCTGCCGTATTTAACGTGGCTGATGTAATTGTGCCAACACGTATATCTAATTTTTCAAAATCAGCCCAACTAATCGACATACAACTCGTTTAGTACCTTAACATGATGCATGCAATGACCAAGCATAATCCAAGCAATGGCCTGAGCTGAAAAAGTTACGTTATTTGCCACGCCGGTACGGTGCAATTCCTGTTGATCTAAATTTTCAACCATTGCGATGGTGCTTGCTCTTACCGACTTCATTTCTGCCAGTAAGCCAGGTATCGTCTTATTTGAAACCACAGTATCTTGCACATAAGCATCATGATCAAACCCCAACATACTACCTTTTTGATTTCTGGAGATCGCATGTAATCTATAGCTCATGACACGCTCTACATCAATTATGTGAGAAAGTACCTGTAAAACGCTCCACTTACCTTCAGCATAAGCATAATTTGGTCGGTCTGCGTATGATAAAAATGTCGTCTCCATCACTTCCATATTTTCCGTCATCAAAAGGGAATAATCACCCTCAGTAATGTACTCGATGTATCGGTGGTAATAGTTCGGAACATCTTTTAAATTAACTAATTGAATCATAAAAATGTGTAATAAATATAAATCGTTGCGAAAATGACTAAAAAGATAAGACCAATTATACTGGATGAAAAGAGAAGTGGCCTTTTATTTACTTCCACCCCATCAATTCGTCGAAATAGTAGGATAAAGAGAAGGGCTAAAAATGGCGCTGTAAGGAAGGAAACACTTGTGGCCAAGTCAATCATTCCTTTTAAAGAATTCATGCCGTATTTCAGTACCAATGTACTGCCAAAACAAATGACAATCAAGTTAAGTTGCTGAACAGGTTTATCCCACCGAGGAGCCCAATTGAACAATGCTTTGGTAGCTTTTGGTACTACTTTGCTGTAGGCATCTATAACGGTAATCAGCGTAGAAACCATAGTTGCTATAGCTGCAAAAGCAATAAAGGGATAAGCAAATTCGCCGATCGTTTCGGTATATAATTGAATCAACTGGTCGATAAATGTGGTGGCATTTTGAGCCAAGGAATCTTGCTGCCCAAATAGGATAATTGCACCTAAGGAAGTAAATACCATGGCCAAAAAGGTCGTTCCCCAGTAGCCAATTTTAAAATCAAACAAGGTTTCTTGTAACGTCAACGCTTGTTTTTGTTGCCGTTCTATCGTCCATTCGCTTTGCCATACAATGATATCAAGCGGTGCGGGCATCCAGCCAATTAGGGCAATTAGAAAAAGTACATCCGCACGACCAAAAAGCAACAGCAGTTTAGTGTCATCAAAGTCGATAGGTTGTGAATTTACAGCAAAAAGGAAAGCTGCAATACTTGCGAAGGTCAATAATACAACAATGAGCTTGACAGCAAAGTCGAGGCGACTAAGTCGGCCAAAATAGATAAATAAGGAAACGGCTACTGTTAAGATACTGCTGAGTGCCCAAATGGGTAATGCGATGTGAAAGACAGAATGGATTAATGAAGAGCAAATAAGAGCGATAACAGCCACAGTGGTATACAACGTAGCTAAGGTGATGAGTAAATAAAGCCACAAGCTCCATTTTCCTAATTTAGAAAACCCATCGAGCAAACTTTCTTTTTGGTGAAAGGTATAAATAGGACCAAGTAAAAAAAGTGGGTATTTGATGAAGTTAGCTAAAAAAACAATTGCCACCATTATCCATCCGTAGCTCGCTCCTGCTCTAGTAGACTGAACAAGATGCGATACGCCAATGGCAGCAGCTGCATAAAATATTCCAGGTCCTATTTTTTTAAGAATAGACAAATTTCAGTGGGTGGATTGGGTTTAGTTAAGGAAGTTTAACACTCTTTTATTATGCTTGCATACAAAATAGCCGTATATTTAAAAAATTAAACTATATTACGACAAACAAAAATATATTATGGCGAAAGGTAAAAAAGAAAAAGTATTACAGCCAAAAATTAA
>CBFHZL010000210.1:0-2269 GCA_965660325.1 uncultured Acidiluteibacter sp. | reverse complement strand
CGGCATTGATTAAATCTGCGTCCACATTTTCTTCCGTTGGAAATGGTCCCATTCCTAGTAATCCATTTTCAGACTGCAGTGTTACGTCTATTCCTTCAGGGATATAATTAGCAACAAGTGTAGGTATTCCAATTCCTAAATTTACGTAGAAACCATCTTCTAGTTCTTGTGCAATTCGTTTGGCTATTCCGTTTTTATCTAACATCTGTTTAATATATCAATTTTTTAATTTACCAATTTATTAATGTAACAATGCTTAAATGCAACAATTTATCAATTTGCCAATTGTTACATTATATCAATTGCGAAGCAATTTATATAATTGTTATATCATTCCACTAATCAATTGTTACATTTAACTATTTCTCAGAAATAGTTCGTTGTTCAATTCGTTTTTCATAATCTTTCCCTTCAAATATTCGGTGTACAAATATGCCCGGCGTATGGATCTCATTTGGATGAAGCTCTCCTGGCTCAACTAAATGCTCTACTTCTGCAATGGTAATTTTACCTGCAGTAGCCATTACAGGATTAAAGTTTCTAGCCGTTCCTTTAAAAACTAAGTTCCCTTTCGTGTCCCCTTTCCATGCCTTAACGATGGCAAAGTCGGCTACCAAGCTTTCTTCCAGAATGTACATTTTTCCATTGTACTCCTTGGTTTCTTTTCCTTCAGCTATTTCTGTTCCAAAGCCTGCCGGAGTGTAGAATGCAGGAATTCCTGCACCGCCTGCTCTGCATTTCTCTGCCAATGTTCCTTGTGGTGTGAGTTCAACTTCTAACTCACCACTGAGCATTTGACGTTCAAATTCATCATTTTCTCCTACATAGGAAGAAATCATCTTTTTGATCTGTTTATTTTTAAGTAGAAATCCTAGTCCAAAATCATCGACTCCTGCGTTATTAGAAATGCAAGTAAGGTCAGTTATTGGCTGTTTGGATAACGCGTCAATGCATTTTTCAGGTATTCCGCACAGGCCAAAACCTCCTAACATTAGCGTCATTCCACTTTCAATTCCTTCGATTGCCTCTTCGGCATTTGATACAACTTTTTTCATTAGTTATTAAAATCAGGTTCTGAACTATTGGTATTAAAATTTACCTCGTTGGATATTTCATCACAGTTGAGGTTGATCCGCAACTCATTCTGCGGCTTTTCAAAAGCATTATTTTTTACACCCAAGGTAGTGTCTGCCAGTACTTTTTGCATGTAATAACCCCAAATTGGAAGGGCCATATTGGCTCCCTGTCCAAAGGCAGTTCTAGAGAATCGAACACTTCGATCTTCTGCTCCTACCCAAACACCAGTTACTAAGTTAGGCATCATTCCGATAAACCATCCATCGGAGTTGTTTTGGGTAGTGCCTGTTTTTCCTGCAATTGGGCCTTTAAATCCGCCATATTCTCTACTATCAAACCTTAAACGGACACCGGTTCCTGCAGTTTTCTTTCCTTTATCTTTATTGTAATTATAGGAAGTAACTCCTTCTAGTAAACTCACCATAGTGTAGGCGGTCTCTTCGCTGATTACCTCTTTGGTTTCAGGAATAAACTCTTTGATAATATTTCCGTCTTTATCTTCTATCCGAGTTAGGTATACCGGTTCTGTAAAGATACCTTTGTTGGCAAATGTTCCAAAAGCACCTACCATTTCATAAACTGACAAGTCAGCAACTCCTAGCACTAGCGATGGCACAGGGTCCAAATGACTTTTAATTCCTAGATTTCTAGCCATTTTTACTACCCTATTTGGACCAAACTTCTTCATAAGAAACGAAGACACGGTATTCATGGAATTGGCTAGTCCGTACTTAAGCGTTACGTTATAGCCGATGTCTTTAGGGTCACTGTTTTGAGGCTCCCAGTCTTTCAGTAATCCAAACTCACCACGCTTAAATACTACAGGCACATTGGGCACTTCGTAACAAGGAGAATACCCTTCATCAATGGCTACGGCATACATAAATGGCTTGAAGGTAG
The DNA here is from genome assembly GCA_965660325.1 of uncultured Acidiluteibacter sp. Lineage (GTDB taxonomy): Bacteria > Bacteroidota > Bacteroidia > Flavobacteriales_E > Vicingaceae > Acidiluteibacter. The sequence continues at coordinate 292 of CBFHZL010000210.1, read as the reverse complement.
ACCCCACCTGACGCTTACTTTGTGCAACGTGGTCGTAAGCAAAGAATTTACTATTGATACCACCAACCCAAGCTTTTATGTATCCTGTGTTCGGATCCATTGACATTAAGCCACTCTGTAGGAAGCTTTTGTAGTATCGAATACTATCCATTGGCGAAAGCACAGTATCAATCTCTCCATTCCATGAGAATACAGTCATTGGAACTGGGGTATTAAAAATAGTCGGTATTGAATCTTTTGGGGTAACTCTTCTTTTATGTAGGCAATCTTCTGCAGAGCACTCAAAGTACTG
>CBFHZL010000209.1:0-2273 GCA_965660325.1 uncultured Acidiluteibacter sp. | reverse complement strand
TGTTCCCACTGCTCACTAAGCTCGTAAGGGTGAGAAATTAAATCAATGGCAGCGGACCGAATCTCGTCATCTGCATGATGGATGAAGTGTTTTTCAGGCAATAAATTATCCTCATTAAAAGCAAGGAGATACTCTTGATAAATCTTATTATAAATTGGATCCTCAAACTCTATCCCATCATCTTGTAAATCAGATAAAATAACTTCTAATAGCTGAAATGGTTCTTTTATGGGCTTACCTGCATCATCTTGGTCGACTTCAAGCTGCAATTCATGTTGACCGTATAATATCATAATGCGTATGATATCCCGCTCCTGATAATTCTCTTTCTTGGGCAGTGGTGTTGGCTCACCTGGTTCTTCATTAAAAAAATCAGGCGGTGGGAGGTCATGTAGTGGAGCTCTTTCTTGCTTTCGCTCTTCTTTGGCGATTTGCTTGTTAAGCTTAACGCGCCTTACTTTGTTGAGCTCATTGAGCAACACCTGCTCTTCCATTGACATTAGCGAACTACACTCTTGAATGTATACTGTTCTAATGATGGGATCGGGAATCAATGCAATACTATCAACAATATCCTTGATTAAGCCCGCTCGCTTAATCGGATCTTTTCCAGCCTCTTGCAGTAATAAGTCTGTTTTGAACTTGATAAAATCCTTAGAATTGTCACCAATGAAATCAGTAATTTCCTTTTGAGAATGTGCCTTTGCATAGGAATCAGGATCTTCTCCATCAGGAAAAAGCACTACTCGAACGTTCATCCCAGCCTCCAAAATCATATCAATTCCCCGAAAGGATGCTTTTAGCCCTGCTGCATCACCATCAAACAGAATAGTAATGTTTGGTGTATAGCGTTTGATTAGCCGAATTTGCTCTGTGGTCAATGAGGTACCACTTGATGCTACCACATTTTCTACACCACTTTGGTTTAGCGAAATCACATCGGTATACCCTTCTACTAAAAAACAATTATCATTTGCTACAATTGACTTCTTGGCAAAATAAACACCGTACAAGACTTTACTCTTATGGTAAATCTCACTCTCAGGTGAATTTAGGTATTTGGCTGCCTTTTTATCATTTACTAAAATACGACCACCAAAACCCAGAACACGCCCTGAAATATTATGAATCGGGAACATTACTCGTCCTTTAAAGCGATCAAACTTCTTATCTTCCTTTACAATGGTGAGGCCCGTTTTAGCCAAATAATCTAATTGGTAACCCTTATCAATAGCTGCATCAGTAAATGCAGACCATTCATCAGGACTATAACCTAACTGAAATTTCTCGATAGTCGCATCAGAAAAACCTCTTTCTTTAAAATAGCTTAATCCAATGGCTCGACCTTTCTGCGTTTCCATCATCTGCTCCTTAAAATATTCAGCAGCAAACTGAGATACAATGGACAAACTCTCTTTCTCATTTAGTTGCTGACGCTGATCAGCAGTGAGCTCTTGCTCCTCAATTTCAATATTATATCGCTTTGCTAATGTTCTAAGAGCTTCAGGATAACTTAATTGATCATGATCCATCAAGAAGTTAACAGAATTTCCAGCCTTTCCACAACCAAAACATTTATAAATTCCTTTGGCTGGAGATACAGTAAATGAAGGTGTTCGTTCGTTGTGAAACGGACAAAGACCGAGTAGGTTTGCCCCGCGTTTTTTTAAAGTAACGTGATCTTCAACGATCTCCTCAACTCGGGCAGTTTCAATAATTTCAGCTACTTTATCTTGTGGAATCAATGCGTTGAATTGTTATAAATCGATTTAAAAATACAAAAAGTATAGCGCAAATAGAAAGCAATGCGAATTCTATTCTACCTCAGGGAAGCCTTCTTTCTCGACATCAACTTTCTTAATGAACTCACCCTCTTCATTCCAAAAGCTCCATATACCAATACCCTTGCCATTAGCATATTCCCCTTTCATTTTTAGAATTCCACTTCGAAAATATACTGAAGACATTCCATGTTGTAAATCGTTTTGAAAATATCCTTTACTCCAAAGCATTCCGTTGTCGTAAAAATATTTCCATAAACCCTCACGCTTACCATTAATCATATTTCCTTGAATACGCAATCGACCGTTATCATAGCGCTTTTCATATTTTCCCGTGTAGCCCTCATCATCCATGGTAAGCGGTTTGGTCGGTTTTTCTTGACTCGGCTCTGGTTGACCACAAGCAAATAATAATCCTGTTAGGATTGCAAAGAGAACTTGTTTCATCATCTTACTTTACTCTTTCGGTTGTGTACATTACTAACTCTTCGA
>CBFHZL010000208.1:0-2338 GCA_965660325.1 uncultured Acidiluteibacter sp. | reverse complement strand
ATGGCATATATTTTCAGAACAAATGACAGATCTCAAATCTCTGCAAGAATGAAGCAATATCGATTTTTGGCATTATTGAGCACTCAATTTTTAATTTTATCACTATTCCTGCCTACTCGCTTTGGTGGTCTAGGGGTTATTATCTTTAGCCTAGTGGCTGCTATTGGAATAATAACCAAACAATACCGCATAAAAAAACTAGGAGTACTATGGCTGTTTCCGCTAATCTTTGTAGTGCTGATTATTGGAGCATCATATGCAAAAGATGCTACGGAAGCTTTTAAGCTCATTGAACGAAACCTCAGCTTTATCATTTTCCCTGTCTTGGCTCAATCAGTCACTACTTTTTCAAGTAAACAATGGAAGATTCTATTTTATACCTACCTGTTATCAGCATTTACCATCAGTTCTTACTGTTTACTCTTAGCATTCAATACTTACTTAGAAACAGGAAGTGCTTCGATAAACAACTCTGATCATTTTGTGTATAACATATTTATGCATCAGCGCCTTACCTCACCTATTAGGATGCATGCAATCTACCTAAATTCGTTTATCTCCTTTGGTGGAATTATGGTAATCAACAAACTTGTAAATCAATGGCGCAGATTAAACAATAAAGAAGTGTATTTTTTAACAGCTTATCTATTTTTTAATGGAGTAATGCTCTACCTTCTAAAATCTTCAATTCTTGCTGCTGCTGTGCCTTTGGTTTTAGTTACTATTCACTTCAAGAAAATCAAGCAGTTTATTTCTTCCTCTAGGCTAAAGATGGGCATTGCTTCTATCTTTCTGGTGTTGAGTTCAATATTTTTCTTTTCCATCATAAAAACTAAACTTGGAAATTTTGAGATTAAGCAAGATTATTCCGCCGAGTCAATTGGTCCGCTCAATATCAGGATAGCCATTTGGGAAGGTGCTTATGGAGTGATTCAGAAAAATTGGCTATTAGGAGTAGGAACCGGCAACTTAGAAGAACCCATCCTTACTGAGTTCTCAGCTATTAATTTTACAGAAGGCTTAAACAGCAAGTACAATGCACATAATATGTTCCTTCAATATTGGGCAATGAATGGACTCCCCGGAATAATCACATTCTTACTTTTACTTATCTGCCTGATCCATTGGTCAGCCAAGAATGGCAGCAATGAACTATTAGCGCTAGTGCTACTAATTACCATATTCTCATTAACAGAATCAACCTTACAGACGCAACGAGGCATCCTATTTTTTAGCTTTTTGTGTGCTGCATTATACTGGAAGGGTAACCCAAAGAATAGACTAAAATGAAAATATTATTCGCCCACAACTACTACCAGTTAAAAGGTGGTGAAGATTCTGTTTTGGCAAATGAAATGCGGCTATTAGAAGAAAATGGCCATAAAACCATTACCTACTTTAGGCATAACAAAGAAATTGAGCAGTACTCTGCATTAAAGAAAGCGGGGTTATTGTTTAATACTACTTATTCAGCTGAAAGCTATCATGAAGTCTCTGCACTAATAAAAAAGGAGCGACCAGACATTTGTCATGTACATAATTTCTTACCACTAATTACTCCCTCCATTTATGATGCATGTCGTGATAATAACATTCCTGTAATTCAAACACTTCATAACTTTCGATTAATTTGTACCAACGGGCTATTCCTAAGAGATGGAAAAATATGCGAAGACTGCTTAGGTAAATCGGCATATGGCTCAGTGTTGAAGAAGTGCTATAGAGACTCAAGCTTACAAACGTTTGCTGTGGCAAGAATGATCGAACAGCATAAGTCAAAAAATACTTGGAATTCGAAGGTGAGCAAATTCATTTGTCTAAATGAGTTCAGCAAAAGTAAATTTATTGAGGCAGGTCTTTCTGAGAAAAAGCTTATTGTTAAACCGAATTTTGTTGAGCAACCAATCTTCGATGAAAGATACAATAAAAAGCCTTTTTTCTTGTTTGTTGGTAGAGTGGATTCAACCAAAGGAATCGAACTACTAAATAGAGTAGCTGTATCCTCTCCTATCCCAATAAAAATAATAGGAGAGGGAGATTTAGTACCGCTAATAGCAGATAATCCAAATATTGAATACTTAGGAAAAAGACCAAACGAAGAGACACAACAATACATACAGAAAGCTGAAGCTCTGCTGTTTCCATCGATATTATACGAAGGAATGCCCATGACAATTCTTGAGGCATTTGCAAATCAAACACTTGTAATAGCTAGTAATTTGGGAGCTATGCAAGCAATGATAAAACATAAACAAAACGGACTCCTTTTTGAGCCCAATAACGATAAAGAACTAACTCAATTACTTAACTTTGCATACCCTAATACAAATGAAACTGA
>CBFHZL010000207.1:966-2348 GCA_965660325.1 uncultured Acidiluteibacter sp. | reverse complement strand
TCCCTGAATTTATCAGTACTACTCCTATTCGAACTAAATTATTTTCTTGATCAACCACTACTGTATCTAAAACCAAATCAAGATTTGGTGGATTAACCCTCACTTGCCTGCTCATTGAATCAATGCAGCCAAATTGATTACTTAGAAGCAGATTGATCTTAAAGTCACCGGTATCCGTATAATTATACTGTGGTCTAAAAACGAAAGCCGAATCTCCATTACCAAATGACCATTTGTAATCATCTGCTGGTGCAATTGAATCGAATTTGATACTAAAAGGCGTAGCTCCTAAATACGTTTCAAGGTTAAAGAATGCATCTGGGTTATTCCTCACAGGAATGTTTTGACTACTGGTGTCTTTACACCCTTTTAAAGAAGTTACAATTTGTGTTAGGTTGAAATCGCCTAATTGATTTAACGTAAAACGAGGGTTTTGCAAGTTCGAAGAGTCTTCATAAGCACCTTGATTCAACTGATAATCCCACTCGTTTATCGTTGTTCTCTTTACTGAGGATAAATCCGTCACTTGCCCATCATTACTCAGGCAAAAATTAGTGGTAGAAAAACTAGCAACCGGCTTATCATTCATCTCAAACTGTCGCTTGATAGAAGCACTACATCCTTTATCTGTGGTTACGTCTAATTGAATCAGATAAAATTTTGCTACGCTATAATAGATTGTTGGATCAGGAATGCTCGCATTTGAATTGTTGCCAAACTTCCAGTCGATAGAAGCAATTTGATCACCAGGCGGTAATACTGTCTGATTAACAAAAGACGTTGAATCAGTTAGACAATTACCAGAAACAGTGTAATCTGGAACTGGAATACCATTGATGCGCAAATTCTTAAAAGTCGTGTCCTTACATCCGAGACCTGAAGTCACAATTAACCTGACGGGATAATTTTTTGCGGTATTGAATGTAAAAAAAGGATTCTTACTAATACTAGTATCTACTGACTGCGTAGGATCATTAAATTTCCATAAGTGACTAGCAATACCACCTGAACTTACCCTTGAAGTATCTGTAAAGAAAACCGTATCCCCTGCGCAAGCGAGAGAATTTGAAAACCCAGCTAAAGGCTTTGGGTTCACCAAAAAGGTTTTGGTGATAGAATCGAAGCATTGAGCATTGGTTTCTACATATAGCGAAACATTATACAACTGTGCAGCATTGTACAGCGTGCTTGTATTTTGTGCAGTATCTGATTGACCATTTCCAAAATCCCATCTCCATGTATCAATCACACCGAGGGACGGGTTTTGGGAATTATCCGTAAAAAAAGCAGTATCTCCAAAGCATACATTGGGTGCTGTAAAGTCCGCAACAGGAGCATCTCCTTTGATCGTTACTGCAATACTATCTCTCACGGTACATTCA
>CBFHZL010000207.1:0-957 GCA_965660325.1 uncultured Acidiluteibacter sp. | reverse complement strand
ACATTGGGTGCTGTAAAGTCCGCAACAGGAGCATCTCCTTTGATCGTTACTGCAATACTATCTCTCACGGTACATTCGTTGGCAGATACATCCACCCAGTAAATACCATCTGCTTGAGGTACAATCCGTGGTGTAGTTTGATTCGTATTCCATGAATAGCTAATTGACCCTGATGGAATATTGGTTAAACCAACATCATATCCTAAACATAGAGATGTATCAGGACCGAGAGAAACGTTTGCCAAGGTAGAGTCAAAAGAAACGGTAATAGTGTCCGAATCTAAAAAACAATTATTTACATCTGTTACGCGGACATAATAATCACCCGGGTGAGTTATTCTCAATAAAGAATCAGTAGAAGCATCGCTCCAGGAAAAACTGTAATCGCTTTTTGGAAGCTCAGTATCCCAAACCAACGTATCCTTAAGACATAAAAGCGCATCAGATTGAGGCTTCAATGGTGTAGTTACGTAAATTTCATCGGTATAGCTGCATCCGAAGTTGTTGGTTACGGTTAATTGGTAAGTATTACCAGGAGTCAATAATGAAGCGCTTGTGCTATCTCCATTACTCCAGCGATATGACGTAAAGTTGGTATCAACTTGCACTAGCGTATCACAAAAACCTGAGCTAACTTGTATATCCGGGCCTAGAGAAAGGGTATTGGAGTATTTTTGGCAGAGGTATTTGTTTACAATGTTTCTAAGAGAGTCAGTGAGGGGTTGGGAGAAGCTCATCAAAGCCGCAATATCTCCTTTCCAGTGGGTTGGAATAATTCTATTTTTACCCATTTGCATATTGTTAATGGTAAAGGGGATTGCTCTACTACCATGAACTAATTTATAATCATTTAAAGGGGAAAAGTTTGGACCACTTTTTTCATTGACTTTAAATGTAAAAAACTGCGAACTTAAATCTGAAGATGCACTACCCGCTGTGCCAATCAAATAAGAAGCA
>CBFHZL010000206.1:0-2363 GCA_965660325.1 uncultured Acidiluteibacter sp. | reverse complement strand
TTTCTACTCTTACGCTTTGTCCCACTCCAGAAAACCTGATCTACTGCATGGGGGGAAAAAATAATTTTAGATTGAGGGACACCATATTTCAACAAGTAATTGGTATTTTCTTTCCCAACAGACAGAAAAGCAGTATATCTGCTTAAAAAAAATGGGTAGTAAATCCTTTTTAGTATGCTTTTGAATAAAGATTCAGTTTTATCAATTTTAGAATCACCTCTAACAGCAATCGGAATTTTTTTAGTTTTACAATAGCGAAATACTTGTTGAAATGATTTTAAGTGCCAACCAAATGTTACAACATGACTTGGGTTATACAGCTCAAGGACTTTTCCAACATTTGGAGTATCGCAACCTGACCTAAATGCACTACTTGGCCTCTTCGACACGTTTTCAAGAAACTCAAAATCATAACCGCTAAGGAGATCAACATCCCACTGAAATGGCACTTGAAACCCATCTTTTCCCTGTTGCTCTGAGCTAGGATTAAAGCAATAAAACACTTTCAATTCAATTTCCTTAGCCAATTCAACAAACAATGGAGAGTAATACTGAATTGGATGACTTACAACAATTGCCAACCGATAATTATTTGTAGATTTTTCCATAGTTAGCTTCTAATTCATCAGAGTAAAAATCTACTCCCATTCGTTCTGTGAAATTTAGAATCAATCGAATCTGCTTAGCTGATAATGATTTTCTCCACCCCTCTAAACGTTCATCATTGGTCTTTCGACCAAAAGAACTTTTTGTGAAGCTTGTTTCTCTAATATTACTCAAGAACTCTCCCGTTTCAGGCAAATGATACCTAGTGATAATCTTGTTTAACGCCTCTTCCGGGTTTCGCACTAAGTGTTCATAAGTAACAGTGACCCAACTAGAATCATTCAACGGACTTTTTGCAGGAGTTAATACCGACATTGCCCATTGTGCAGCAAGTCTTTCTTCAACAGTAGAAATCGTATCCAAAACAGCTCTATAAGGTTCATAAAACTCCTCTCCAAACACACTCATATTGTAGTTATACTGAATATTGCTCTTGTGCCAATTAAATGCTGAAAAGTTTAACTGGGATGCAACAACAGCACATGGGTGTCTCATTAAAAAAACAGGGTTAATTGGATAACGCTTAGCTAACCAAGGCAACAAATTATTTCCAAAACAAAATTTGAAAACAAAGTATGAGGCGTCAGACAACTCCCGTAAATCGTTAAAACGATACAACTTCAAATTAACTATCTCCCTATTAAAGAGCTTATCAAAAAACAGCTCTACTTCAGGCCAACTTGCACCCTCAGGAATATACTGATTCCAAGCTATATTTACTTGGCTTCGCTCAGGATATGCAAATGGGTTAAACTTATTTATTTTATATTGATTATACTTTAAAAGTGGCTCCCACACAAGAGCTGATGATGGTAATTTATTTAGTGTCTGAGCCAACCACGTTGATCCTCCTCTTGGGCTTGCAAATATAGATAAGGTTGTTGCATCAGGTTTTCCTAAGGGTTTTTCTCTAGAAAAACCTACGTACCTATAAAAATTAACTGCTTCTCTTAGTTTATTCATCTTATTTAGTTTATAAAAACACTACAAATTCATTAAATACTTGAATGAATCAAGTTGTTAGTTTGTTTATTTTTAAAACTAACTGCTTTGCAGAAAATGCAGCTGAATAAGAATCTAGTGCCTCTAAATTAACTTCCCAATCTTTGTTATTCAGGAATTTAATAAAATTAGTCTCAATTGAGCTCTCAAAGTCTGACTCATCAATACCTTCCCAGTAATTAACTACATGATCGTCTGATTTAGATTCCTTTAGAATTTCATTTACTGAACTATTCTTATGAAAGATTGGAAAAAGAGGGCGATTACTTAAAATTGATTGAAAAATTTTTGAAGCCGTATAATGTTCTTCAGTGCTTCCTAACACTAGTACGCCCTTGGATTGATTAAGAAAATAGAGTATATGCAAAAAAGGCCTTCTTTCAGGAATTTCTATAACTAAATCTTCAATACCAAAGTCTTCTGCATACTTTACAACCGAGTTGTTGATGGTAGACTTTGTTCCGATAAAATAAAGCTTCCTATTACCTATCCATTCACCTTGCTCTTTCATTTTCTTAATTACCTTAAAAAGTTTTTTCAAGAAATGAATGGATTTAGGTAAAAGTGCTCCAGCATATAAAATCACTTCTTCTTCAGGTTTCCATGGAAGTTCCACGCCAGGAATAATTATTTTATGATCAGCTGGATCAAAACCATATGGCATACCAACATGTTCAACATTTGCTTTTTTAAAGTTTCTATCTAATACAGGCTGATAGTAAGATGTAGCCACTCCTGAAATCAACGAAGCCTTC
>CBFHZL010000205.1:0-2393 GCA_965660325.1 uncultured Acidiluteibacter sp. | reverse complement strand
CTTACAAAGTAAAAGATATTTCTTTAGCTGATTGGGGTAGAAAAGAAATAAGATTAGCTGAAGCTGAAATGCCAGGGTTAATGGCTTTAAGAGAAGAATATGGTAAAGACAAGCCTTTAGCTGGAGCTAGAGTTGCCGGTTGTCTTCACATGACTATTCAGACTGCTGTTTTAATCGAAACGTTAGTAGAATTAGGAGCTGAGGTAACTTGGTCTTCTTGTAATATATTCTCCACGCAAGATCACGCTGCTGCTGCAATAGCTGCTGCTGGTATTCAAGTGTATGCTTGGAAAGGAATGACTGCTGAAGAATTTGATTGGTGTATTGAGCAAACTTTATTTTTCGGTGAAGAGCGCAATCCATTAAACATGATCTTGGATGATGGTGGTGATTTAACCAACATGGTTTTTGATAACTATCCTGAGCTAGTAGACGCAATCAAAGGATTGTCTGAAGAGACAACTACAGGTGTTCACCGTCTTTATGAAAGAGAGAAGAACGGAACGTTGGTAATGCCGGCAATCAATGTAAATGATTCAGTTACTAAGTCTAAGTTTGACAACAAATATGGTTGCAAGGAATCACTAGTGGATTCTATTAGAAGAGCAACGGACGTTATGTTAGCGGGTAAAGTTGCTGTAGTTGCAGGTTACGGAGATGTTGGTAAAGGTTCTGCACAATCATTAAGAGGTGCAGGTGCTAGAGTTATCGTTACTGAAGTTGATCCAATTTGTGCTTTACAAGCTGCTATGGATGGATTTGCTGTTAAGAAAATGGATTCTATCGTTGGTGATGTTGATATCGTAGTTACGGCTACAGGTAACAAGGACATTATACAAGGGAAGCACTTTGAGAAAATGAAGGACAAAGTGATCGTTTGTAATATCGGTCACTTCGATAATGAAATCGATGTAGCTTGGTTAGATGAGAATCATGGTCACACAAAAGATGAGATCAAGCCACAAGTAGATTTATACAATGTAAATGGAAACGATATTATCTTGTTAGCTCAAGGTAGACTCGTAAACTTAGGTTGTGCAACTGGCCACCCTTCGTTTGTAATGTCAAATTCATTTACTAACCAAACATTGGCTCAAATCGAACTTTGGGAAAATAGCGACAAATACGAAAATAAAGTATATATGCTACCAAAGCACTTAGATGAGAAGGTAGCTTACTTGCACTTATTGAAAATTGGTGTTGAGTTAGAAGAGTTATCGAAAGATCAAGCTGATTATATTGGTGTAGAAGTGCAAGGGCCATACAAGCCAGAGTACTACAGATACTAATCAATACATTTTTGATAGAGCCCATTTCAGCAATGAAATGGGCTTTTATTTTTTAGTTAAATATTCTCAAGTTGTTTCCATCAAAGCTCGTCTGGTACTCTCGGAGTCTTTGTACGGCAGGTCCTTGATTAGGAATTCCAGAAAATACCGAGAAAATAGATCCGCAACAGGCATCACTCATCGTTACACCGGAAAGATCCATTTCTACAATTCCGCAGCTGCTTGAGGGGTCAAATGTACAGTGCCTATCGTAGGCTTTAAACTCATCTTGATTAACCCGATAAATTAAAATGCCTCTAGATCCTCCCGTTACGGTTACCCACCCGGAAGGAGTAGTGAGATCAATGAATTCAGGATCTTGTAGTGAGATGAATATGTTCACTGCCACATTTGGGATATTGGATCCGGTAAACTCATCTTTGCAGCCCATTGTAATGAGTAACGAGAGTATAATGAATAGTCGAAATGATTTTAATAACATTGTCCTTATATATAGGTATAGTTAATATCAAGTAAAAGTAAACATAAAGTTAAAGAAAGGGCAGTGTGTTGTTTATAGTAATCCCTTGTGTTGTTTATTCATTTTGCATTTCAAATTCAAAATTTAACTATTTGATTTAAATTAAATTATAAAAGGTATATGAAAAAAATATTTGTAGCAAGCATCGTTGTTCTTTTTATGTGTGTCTTCCCTAAAAATACGATTGGGCAATCCAAAAAAGTTGATCGGACGATAGAGAGGCGTGAAGCTCAATTGCAAAAGCAAGAGGACATAAAAAAGCAACAGTCCGAAGAAGCAATGGAAGCTCGTCGGCAAAAACATCTCGATATTCAAACCAGAAAGGTGAGAAAGAGGATGAAGAAAAATAAAAAAAAGTCAAAACGAATTAACGATAATCGAAGAGAATTTTTCCTGACTCGTTGGTTTAGAAAATAGAAGATTAAAAATCACAATCGTTCTTTAAAGAAGTATTAAAAAAGGTTAAGAAGATAGCCAGTAAAATTTTGAAATGTTTTTCTTTATTGTCTATCTTTACGCCACTGTAGTTTTTAAGTTCACAAGATTTAACATAAATTCAATACTATGCTAAGAAAATTATTCTT
>CBFHZL010000204.1:0-2424 GCA_965660325.1 uncultured Acidiluteibacter sp. | reverse complement strand
GTTGATTTTTTTATTAAAACTTTAGTAATCAATTACAAAACCATTTATTAGTCGTTTCCACCTCGGCGGACAAGTGTGTCGTTCCCAAGGGCAGTTAAAAATGGCTAATAAAGCAGTTGTCAGTAATTACAGTTTAGAGTAAACTTTTAAGGGAGTAGGTGTTGGGGTTTGTCGAAGATAGGTAAAAATCGAATATAAATAGCAGACACCCTAAAAATTAATAAGTTGCAGAAATTACCTCGGAATAAAATACCAAAAAAAAAGGCTTCATGCTATCATGAAGCCCTTGTGCTATGAACCGAAGAGTTCCCTTAATTTAGAATCCCTTTGAAGGACAATTTACCGCGTTTTATACTTCACATCCACTTTGTAGATGTACTTTGGCATTCCACCGAGTGGAGTCGCAAAGAGGGGAACGGGAATGTTGTATTCATTGGTAATGTATAAAGTCATATCGTTCTGAAAAGTACCTCGCTTTATTAAGCGTACATTCATAGATTTGCCTTGTTCTTCTTTTACTACATTATGTACTCCCTGGCTCCAATTACCATCGTTAGAGTAATTAGAATAATGTCCATTTTTAACAGCGGAGTATACTTTTATTGCTCCATCGTTGTCAAAATCAAAATTGTGCTGAACGATCTTTACCGTATTCTTATCTACGAATGGGTAAAAATAAGATTGTGTACCGGCCTTTTCTTTCAATCGAAAGGTGTACTCATACGTAAACGCATTGGCACCAAGTATCTCAATGTTCTCCGTTGAAGATTGTGATAAATAATAGCGGTACATGTTTCCATCATCTCCTGCTACTCCTTCCGTTATTAATTTAAAAATTCTAGCTTTCAAGTTACCATCGTACTCCCCTTCTTTTGGGTTTATTGGACCAAATGAATACCACTGATCGTCGTATTTAGGGTCATTATCAAAAGTTGCAGTTGCCAACTCTACTCCACTCTTATAATCTCCCTCAGGGTTTACATTAATGGATGCCTTATTCTTGAAAGCGCCCTCTCCTCCATATAAGGTGAATGTGGTCTTAGTGTTGTAGGTTTTATTTATTTGATCATGCTTTCCTCCGCAATCAGGATCAAACACACGAATGTAAAACGGCTCTTCGGCTGTTTCAGGAACGGCAAAGAAAAAGGTTTGTGTATAATCATCATCACCCCAAGTGCCGGGAGCATCTTTTCCGAAAGTAACGATGTATGCTATATTTTCTGCTTTAGAAGGTACTGACTGCGCCAGTACACTCATTGAACTTACCACTAGCAGTATGAGGATATAACTTTTAAACTTCATCTTATCTATTGGTTTCAATTCGTATAATATCTTTAACTGCTTGGTTGACTACCACAGTGCTATCGGAGGTATAGCTAACTTCGTATAATGCTACATCATACATTCCCTCTTCGAAATAAACATTTCTTACTAGGTTACCTGATGAATAACTGCCATCACCAAAACTCCAAAGCAAGAATGCATTTTCAGCTACTTTATAATCAGCCGCACTAAAGGTAACGGTATTTAAAATCTTATAAAATCCCCCTTTCTTAAACCGCAAAGCGGCAGGCACATCAATGTAAAACACGGTATCGTTTAGCACCATTTGATCGATCTTAGGATCATAAATACTCAAGGAGATTAAATGCTTTCCATGCTTCTTAAAACAATGTTCTGCAACAACCCCTTTGGTTTTGTGAATTCTATCAATTGTCCAATTATACTCTAAGTCGGGCACTTTTTCATCTACAGACTCGCTAGCATCTAACTCAATGCAGTAAGCAGCATTTAAATTAGCCTGAAATGATGAATCTGCAAAGGCAGCTATGGCGCCTTTGGTAAGTGCAAGCGTATCTTTGCCTAGTCTCCTCGTTTGGCTATGACCAAACAGGATCAGTAATAAAAGAAATGAAGTAGTAATTATTTTCATTTTATATAAGGCTCTAGTTTATACTGTAATTGTTAATGTATCTTCGAACGAAGGCGTTGATCTCTTAAGGCCTTGTTAATCGGCACTAATTTTTCTTTTGTTCCCCTTTTGACTGAGCACTTTCCTCTGTAATGAACAATGTAAGAGCATTGTTCTGCTTGTAATACATCGTGATCACAATAGTTGACCAAACACTCTATTACATGATCAAAGGTATTTACATCGTCATTATACAAAACAATTTCGTGCATGTTTGCCGTCAATTCATCAGACAACTGTTCTAATACATCTTCTTTTATATCCAAATCAGACATCTTTCTATTCGATCTAATTATTGGTTTAACAATGTTAATGCCTCTTCAAGGCTAATCTTTACGCCATCTTTGTACGCTATTACAAACGCATCTGGCACGGTTCTTTTTATTCGGTCTCTAGCAATGGATGCTTTTACTGCATCATCATAAACACCAGAACTGTATCGGTACAATTTA
>CBFHZL010000203.1:0-2449 GCA_965660325.1 uncultured Acidiluteibacter sp. | reverse complement strand
ACAAGTTCAACGTTTTTTAAACTAAAAATCCCCAATGCTAAGCATTGGGGATTTCATTCTTAAGTGACCTCGCCAGGATTCAAACCTGGAACCTCCACAGCCGTAATGTGGTGCACTATTCAGTTATGCTACGAGGCCATTTTTTTTGGATGGCAAAGATACCATTTCTATTGAATAAAAAACAATAGGGGAAAGAATATTTTTTGGAATTAATTACATCACTTTTTTACCCTTATAGGTATCGTAGCTCATTTCTACCTCATTTAATCGCTTTTCTTCTTCATCAAATATTTGACAGGTTTCAATTGGCGAATTATAAATGTGTAGTGTTAACGATCTACTATCGGAAATATTTTCTAAGGTATGATATCCCATCTCATCGTTCATGTAAGTAAGATCGCCCTCTCCAATGGTTTGAACGGTAGGGTTTTTTAGTCCTTTTGGGTCTAAATTGTCATAGAGTGTCTCTTCAATTTTTCCTTGTACTTGATATACCCAACAGTCTTGTCCACCATGATCGTGAATGGCTGTTTTAATGTTTTTATCCCAACAAAGTAGAATCATTTCATAGTCAGAAGTCCGAGCTATACAGTTTCTAGTATAATCTTCTTTACACCAAGTAGCATAGGAGTCAAAGTCAGACGTTGGGATATCTATTTTTTCTAAAATCGAAGAAAATTGATCGGAAGGTGCGTTGTTTAATTGTTGTACTAATTCAGGGATGGTTGATATATGATCTATCAAAACGAAATTAAAATTTTTTAGTAAAAAGTTGAGATAATCGATAAAAATACAAGATTTTGGCGAATTTTGAGCAATAAACAGTTAAAAAACTGGAAAATAGTTCATAAAATGGGTAATATCGCTACATGCAAAAGACACTAGATTTATTTCAACAATTATTCACAGAATTAATTGAGGACGAGAAGACAAACACAGTTGCAAAGCACATTCCGTCTGATAAACTATATGAAACATTAGATTTATCTTTAAAGTCTAATCCGCTAACAGAAGAAGAATTTGAGAAGGTACTTAAAGAATTGGTTTTTACCACTACACGTACTGCTACTACTGGATTTTTTAATCAATTGTTTGGTGGTAGAAATGAGAAGGCCATTTTAGGAGACCTACTAGCAGTTGTTTTAAATAACAGCATGTATACTTATAAAGCGGCAGGTCCTCAGATTGGTGTAGAGAAAACTATTCTAAAGGAAACTTGTCGATTAATAGGATGGGACGAGCAAGCTGACGGAACTTTTGCTCCCGGTGGATCTATGACCAATTTTATGTCCATGTTGATGGCTAGGGATCGGGCAAATAGCAGTATACGTTATAAGGGTTCTAACCAGCAATTAAGAGTTTATACCTCTAAGGAATCTCATTACAGCACACCAAAAAATGCTGCTTTTTCAGGAATAGGACGAGATAACGTGCGTTACGTGCCGGTAAATAAAGTCGGAGAGATGGATATCAGTCAGCTGGAGCAGATGATTGATGAAGATGTAAAAGCAGGATATGTGCCGGCTCTTGTAAATTTGACGGCAGGAACTACGGTTCTTGGTGCATTTGATTCCATACCTGCAGCAAGTGAAATTTGTAAAAAGTATAATGTTTGGTTGCATGTAGATGGTGCCTATTGTGGATCCGTACTTTTCAGTGAGCGATACAAACACCTTATCGCTGGAGTAGAATTAGTCGATTCATTTAGTTACAATGCACATAAAATGCTTGGAACTCCGTTATCTTGCTCCATTATCGTTGTAAAAGATAAAAAGCATTTGCACGATTCATTTTCAAATGATGCCAGTTATTTGTATCAAACCGATCATGATGAGTTTAATTTAGGTAAAACATCACTACAGTGTGGACGCAGAAATGATGCGCTTAAGTTTTGGACATTGTGGAAGAGTGTTGGAACAGAAGGGCTAGAAAAAATTGTTGATCACCAGTTTTTCTTGGCCGATGTAGCCCTAGATTACATCAGGGCGAACGATGACTACACCTTGTACAGTTTTGATGAATCAATATCCGTTTGCTTTAACTACAAAAATATTCCTGCACGCGATATTTGTACCTTACTTTTTGAGCATTCTGAAATGTTGGTAGGCTATGGACAATTTAACGAGCAAGAGTTTATTCGATTCGTGACCATTAACGCACAAAATGATAAAGAGGATATTATTAACTTCTTTAAAACAATTGAACGATTTGTGGAGGAACACCAAGAGTTATTTAGTCAATACTTGGTGGAAGCTTAACCAGTTTAGAAATATGCATTAGGTAGCCGATTCAGATCTGAATCGGCTATTTTTTTAATTTGGAAATTGGTTTCTATTAAGGTTTGGGTTGATTAAAGCCGCTTTATCAAATGCGGCTTTGGAAGCATCAATATTTCCCACTTCTGTATAAGCTAATCCAAGATTGATCCATAATTGCGCATTATTCGGGA
>CBFHZL010000202.1:266-2560 GCA_965660325.1 uncultured Acidiluteibacter sp. | reverse complement strand
TAATGATTTTATTATTCGAATTGTTATTCTGACTAATTATTAATTACGCTTTATGGCGTCAAACCCATACGGGTACTAATTTGCAATATCAAACACTTACATTTGTAGGAAGTAATAAATTAGAGAAAAAATGAAATTTGTAGCAACTGAAATAAAAGAACGTGTAGGGTACATCATTTTAAATCGACCAGACAAAAGAAATGCGCTGAACGCTGAGTTTGTTGAGGAGTTAAAGTTGGCATTCTCTGAGGCTGAAAAAAATGATGCAATTAAGGTTATTGTTCTAAAAGCAAATGGGAGTGCATTTTGCGCAGGAGCTGATTTGAGCTACCTTAAAACCCTACAAGCCAATACCTATGAAGAAAACTTAGCGGACTCTCGCAACTTAATGGAGCTCTTCAAACTCATTTATCGTCTAAAAAAAGTGGTGATCGCCCAAGTGGAAGGTCATGCAATAGCCGGCGGGTGCGGTTTAGCGACCGTTTGCGACTTTGTCTATGCAGTTCCTGATGTTAAATTTGGATACACCGAAGTAAAGATTGGATTCATCCCTGCCATTGTTAGTTTGTTCCTTTTGCGCAAAATTGGAGAAACAAGAGGAAAAGAAATGCTACTTTCAGGCAACCTCATCGATACGCTACAAGCGGAGAAATATGGGTTGGTGAACAAAGTATACCCTCAATTAGAAATAGATGAAAAAGTTTTTATATTTGCTCAGAGACTTTGCGAACAAAATTCCGAACAATCAATGAGTTTAACCAAACAACTAATTGCAGATGTACAACACATCAGCATAGAAAATGGCTTAGAATTAGCAGCAGCTGAAAATGCCAAAGCCCGAGAAACAGCAGATTGTAAAAATGGAATTGCTGCATTTTTAAACAAAGAAAATTTAACATGGTAACCCCACCCCATGAATAAATTAACCATTTTATGTTCCTTAATTGCCGTTTTCACCCTTGTGGGGTGTGACATGCGTGACAACACAACAAATGGTAAATCTGGAGAAATTTTATACCGTATTGGGTATCCTAAACTCGATAGCAACAGTATATTTTTTGATATGATGCCGCAAGAAATGACCTTCACCTTCTCTGAAGATGGCACCCGAAGTGAAATTTCTGCAGGAATGGGTTTATTCAAATCAGCATACATTCGTAAAACTAACTCTGACACCTTTTTCCAGACTGTAAAAATGCTCAATAAGAAATATCGGTCAGCTTATGATCGCGAGTCTTTCTTAGCATTGAATCCTAAGTTTTTAGATATTGAGTTTATCGATGCAGGTATAGATACCAACCTAATGGGATACTCTTGCAAAGTATTGAAATTTTACTTCCCTGAAGACAGCAGCTCTCATTCGATTTTTTACACCGAGGAACTCGGTGGTAGCAATCCAAACCAAGGCACTCCTTTTGAGTCGATTCCAGGCGTAATGCTGAAATACACTGTTGAGAATTTTGGAGTGGTAATGGACTTTACTGCTGACGAGATCTCAATCAATAAGGTAGATAAGTCCAATTTTGAGGTTAATAAAGATTACCCTGAAGTAACACCAGAAGAATTAAAAACACAGATTGAGTCTATTTTTTCTGCCACAGAATAGCACCAAGGTTATTCACAATTAAATAGTCAAGAAGTTCTCCATTCGATCATTGTTTACATGCAATGCGATTTCTTACATTTGAAGCACACAAATGAATAATGGCAAAAAATCAATTTAAATCAGAAAAATCTGAAGATCCGATCGTTGAAAAAAGCAGCACCAAGAAAAAGAAAAAGCTGTTTTCAAAACCCACCGAATCCGCCAAGTCGGTCAACCGATTTATAAAGGATGAACGAACAAAAAACATCGTAGGGCTTTTATTTATTCTCCTTTCTGCTTTCCTACTGGTAGCTTTCACTTCTTTTATTTTTACTTGGGAGGCTGATCAAAGTAAATTAGAACTATCCATTGGGGAGTTTTTATGGAACCCTGAAATAACAGCAGAAAACTGGTTAGGCAAGTTTGGAGCAGCCATTTCTCACCTTTTTATTTACAAATGGTTTGGCGTAGCCTCTTTTGCATTCGTTGTGCTTTCGTTTATCATAGGATTTAAAATTCTCTTTAAAATATCTCTACTCCCTATCAAGCGTTCGTTTCGAATTGCATTTTTTACACTCATCTTTCTTTCACTTTTGCTGAGTTTTTTCTTTACTAATTCGCTGTATTTCTTGGGAGGTGGATTTGGTTATCAGATGAATGTATGGCTGCAAAGCGTATTGGGTTATATTGGCACGGGGTTTTTAATCAG
>CBFHZL010000202.1:0-236 GCA_965660325.1 uncultured Acidiluteibacter sp. | reverse complement strand
ATCTCATTCAACTTAAAATTTGTAGGACTCATAAAATCTTCTTCCGATGAGGAACCAGTAGCCGCTGAAGAAACAGAAGAAAGTGAGCACGCCTACGCCAATCACTTGCACCACCCTACTCCTGAAAAGGATACTGAAACAACGGAGGAAGAAAACTTTACCGAAGAAGAAATAATGCCCACGCTGAAAAGCGAAGAGCAACAACCAAAAGAAGAAGAAAAAGTCGCTGAAGCAAT
>CBFHZL010000201.1:0-2563 GCA_965660325.1 uncultured Acidiluteibacter sp. | reverse complement strand
GAACATCAGTTGTTTGATGCATTTGGCTTTGATCGACTGCAAGCAAATAGTAATCGACCATTGGAGTTAAGAATTCGCTTAGTTGATCTAGTAAATGAAGAGGCTGTTCAAGACTCTTTGATGACTGAACTAAGCCATCGCTTGGATAATGAACAAGTGGATATTATTGAGTACATCATGAAGCAGCCAGAGCCACAGTCTTACATTGAAGAGTTGGGGATTTATAAGAAAAGTATCATTATGTCTTTGGAAGGAGAACCCATAAAAGCAGGTGATCGGGTGACGCTTTCTTACACTGGTAGTTTCTTAGATGGATATGTTTTTGACGAAAAGACAGGAGATGAATCATTGGAAATAACCTACGGTATGAGTGATCAAATCGTATCAGGGTTAGCAATTGCAATTAAAGGAATGCGCCAAGGAGAAAGTGTGAAAATAATATTACCTTCGCATCACGCTTTTGGTGGCCGAGGTTCTGTAAAAGGAATTGTTCCACCTTATACACCAATTGTTTATAATTTAACTATAACAAACGTAACACGTAAACAACAACAATGAAAAAGAACGTAATTAAAGGTCTTACAGCTGGATTAATTTTATCTGCGGCTTTGGTATCATGCAATGAAAATAATGACAATGCTGAGTACCCTGGTTTTACAAAAATTGAAGATGGTTTATTTATCAAATACGAAACTCGTTTAGAAGGTGAGCGTCAGGTTGCTTTCGGTGATATTCTTACCATGGACTTAAGCTACGGTACTAAAGATTCAATTTTGATGAATACGAAAGAAAATGGTAATCCTTTCCGTTTGCAAGTTGATAGTGGATCGTTTACAGGAGATATTATGAATGCATTTAGCCAACTTAGAAATGGTGATAGTGCTACTGTTATAACAGGAGCCTATGATTTCTTTACGAAGACTGTTGGAGCTCAAATGCCAGATTTTATTGACTCTTCAGAATCGTTGTATTTCAACATTAAATTGAATACAGTAGAGTCTCAAGAAGAGGCACAGAAAAAGGCAGAAGCTGATAATGCACAAGCAGCATTAAAAGAGCAAGAAGAGTTAGCAGCTTATATCCAAGAAAATGGAATTACTGCTGAACCAACTCAAAGTGGTTTATACTACATTTCTACGGAAGCTGGTACGGGCGAAGCTGCAGCAGCAGGTAAAATGGTGAAAGTTCACTACACCGGTAAATTTTTAAATGGTCAAGTATTTGACTCTTCTGTAGAAAGAGGTGAGCCATTTGAATTTAATTTAGGTGTAGGTCAAGTGATCAGAGGATGGGACGAAGGTATCGCATTAATGAAAGAAGGTGAAAAAGCGACACTGATTATTCCATCAAGTATTGCATACGGTCCTCAGCAAAATGGACCGATACCAGGATTTTCTACTTTGGTATTTGATGTAGAATTAATTGAAGTATCTGAAGCCGCAGAATAATGCATAATTCGATAAAAATAGCAACCATCTCTGGTAGTCTTTTAATGTTAAGTGCATGTAGTATTTTTCAAAAGAATGACGGAAAAGCCGAGGAACGTCAATTAAATCAGTCAGTCACTACACCTTCAGGTCTTACCTATGAAATTACTGAATTAGGTGCTGGAGATGCAGTTGATAGCAATGATGTAGTTACGGTTCACTACACTGGCTTTTTAACTGATTCATCTAAGTTTGATTCATCAAAAGACAGGAATAAACCCTTTACGTTTAAAGTGGGTTCAGGTCAAGTGATTGAAGGATGGGATGAAGGATTAAGTTATTTGAGAGTAGGTGATAAAGCTACCCTTACTATTCCTTCAGAACTAGGTTACGGAGAACGAGCTCAAGCTGCAATCCCTGCCAATTCAACGCTAATTTTTGATATAGAAGTGATCAGTAGAAAAGACGGTGCAAAGCCTTACCAAGTAGATGGGTTAGATACTACTACTTTAGAGTCGGGTTTGCAAATGATCATGTTGAACTCTTTACCTGAAGCTTTGCAGCCAAAGTCTGGAGACTTGGTTTCGGTAGATTACTCAGGATACCTAATGGATGGAAAACTATTTGATTCTTCCGTTGATAGAGGAGAGCCGATTAAGTTTCCTGTTGGTCAAGGGAGAGTGATAAAAGGATGGGACGAAGCCATTCAATTATTACACGTTGGCGAGAAAGCACGCTTAATTATTCCACCCAGCTTAGCTTATGGAGATAGGGGAGCAGGTGGTGTTATTCCGCCCAATGCTACACTTATTTTCGACGTGGAATTAATTGCCATAAATTAATCAGAGAGGCCTTCATACAGATGAAGGCCTTTTTTTTGCTTTGGTTTGAACAGGAATTAACAATTAACTGTTCAATGTTTACAAGCTAGGCAGCGCATTTTATAAATGAATGTCTAACTTTGTAAGAGATAGTTTCTAATTAACGAGCTTCGATTCATGGAAAAGTATGATTTATGTGTAATTGGTGGAGGTCCTGCAGGTTATGCGGCTGCTATGCGTGCTATGGACTTCGGCAAGAAAGTAATCCTTATTGAGAAAGCTAAGCTCGGTGGATATGGTATTTATGATGGTGCA
>CBFHZL010000200.1:0-2566 GCA_965660325.1 uncultured Acidiluteibacter sp. | reverse complement strand
GTTCCTAGTGGTGATCAGCGCGATTGGGATTTTGCAACCAAGTTTAACTTGCCAATTCCTGCAGTTATTGAAGGACAAGACGTTTCTGAAGGCGCTGATGCCAATAAAGATGGCATTATTTGTAATTCAGATTTCTTGAATGGCTTAAACGTAAAAGCGGCTATTGCGAAAGCAATAGAAGAAATGGAAGCGAAAGGCTTTGGCAAAGGAAAAACCAACTACCGATTAAGAGATGCGGTTTTTAGCAGACAACGGTATTGGGGTGAGCCCATTCCAATCTTTTATAAGGATGGAATCGCGACAGCAATGAACGAAAGTGAATTGCCGTTAGAATTACCTGAAGTAGATAAATATTTACCAACCGAGGATGGAGAACCACCATTGGCAAGAGCCGAAAATTGGAAAACTGCCGAAGGGCATCCAATTGAAACGAATACCATGCCAGGTTGGGCAGGCTCTTCCTGGTATTTTGCACGATATTTAGATCCAAATAATAAAGGAGAATTCGCCAACCAAGAAGCCTTGAATTATTGGCAAAATGTAGACTTATATATGGGCGGCGCAGAACACGCTACCGGTCATTTATTGTATGCTCGCTTTTGGACGAAGTTCTTAAACGACAAAGGATTTTTGCCTTTTGATGAGCCGTTTAAGAAGATGATTAATCAGGGGATGATTACTGGGAATAGTAAGTTTGTTTATCGTGACAAAACTGATGGCAAATTCTATTCGAAAGGTTTAATTGAAGGAAAAGATGTTTCCTCCATGCATGTTGATGTGAGCTTGGTAACCAACGACATATTAGATATTGAAGCATTCAAATCTTCTAGAGAAGAATATGCCAATGCTGAATTTATTTTAGAAGATGGCAAATACATCTGCGGAAGCGAAATAGAAAAGATGTCAAAATCTAAATTCAATGTCGTGAACCCTGATATTATCATTGAAGGTTACGGAGCCGACACCCTGCGTTTATTTGAAATGTTCTTAGGACCGTTGGAGCAATCGAAACCTTGGGATACCGATAGCATTGAAGGTGTTCACCGTTTCTTGCGTAAATTCTGGCGATTATTTCACGATGCAGACAATAACTTTAGCGTTACGGATGCAACACCAACAAAAGACGAGTTAAAAGTATTGCACAAAACCATTAAAAAGGTAGAAGAAGACATTGAGCGTTTTTCTTTCAATACGGTGGTGAGTGCATTTATGATCTGTGTCAACGAATTGAACGATTTAAAATCGAGCAACAAAGCTATTTTGGAGCAATTGGTGATATTAATCGCACCTTATGCTCCGCACATCGCAGAAGAGTTGTGGGAAAAGTTAGGAAATACAGAAAGTGTTACACTTCAAGATTTCCCTACATTCGAACCTAAATACTTGGTAGAATCTTCACATAAATACCCAGTTTCGTTCAATGGAAAAATGCGTTTTACGCTAGAACTATCACTTGATTTATCGAAAGATGAAATTGAAAAAACAGTGATGGAGCACGAAGAGTCTCAAAAGTGGTTGGATGGCAAAACTCCAAAGAAGGTGATTATTGTACCGAAGAAGATTGTGAATATTGTGGTTTAATGATGTACAGTTAATTATTAATGGTTAATTGTTAATTGCTCTGCAATTTATTAGCATCTAATTAGCTTTGGTCGGCTCTGATAAAACAACGCCAATTAGCGATATATGAATAAAAAAAGGGCTTTTGCAGATTTGCAAAAGCCCTTTCTATTTCAGTTTAACCAATCAACTAAAAGTAGGATCCATTTGTAAAAACTCCATTTTTAACAATTAATGTTTCTCCATTGGGTTGTCCTCCAACTAACTTTTGAAGTCGACCATTAAATGTTGCAGACACTGTTTTTCCTTCGTGCTTTGTAATTACCACTTCGCCATTGTCACTCATCCAATAATTTGTAGTAGCATCAGGAAACCAATAAATCCTTGACTTACCCTTCATTTTTACGTTTCCTGCAGGGAAAGAGCCTGTAACTGGATCAGAAGAAAACCAATCTATTGAAAGCTGTTGTCCATTACCTTCGTATTTAGCAAAATAGGAAGTGTCGTCTAAGTGATACATACCAACAGCAGAAGTGTATGAGCTATCTCCCAAATCAAAACAAATTTTACGTTCTCCGCAACTTGAGGAAGGCTCATTATTCGTTGGTGTAGCTTCTTCCTCTTTTTCGCAAGCGATAAATGCTGCACAAATAAACATACTCATCAAAATTCTTTTCATCATCTTTTTTCTACAAATCTAATCGGTAACTCAACAGCTTGAAATACGTTATTTAACGTAGATTTTCTTTTAACGAAAAGAAATACTTCTGAAAACATTCCGTTACCTTTATTACATTGTTAGTCTATCAACAAAACACATTAACTGATCGTAAATGAAGCATTTTATCAATTGGCATACAATTTGGTTAACTATAACTAAATATATAACTATGAAAAAGCTAATTGGATTTACAGCAATTTACATCTTGGGTAGCCTAGTGGGTTACACCACAGATTACCAACCAGGCATTTTTCAAGAAAACTTGGACAGTGCTCAATTTAGAAC
>CBFHZL010000199.1:0-2655 GCA_965660325.1 uncultured Acidiluteibacter sp. | reverse complement strand
CCATATTCGATTTTGCCAATTGCTGAGTTGCTGCCTGAGCATAAGCGTATTGTTCTTCAAGCACTTGTTTTTGTTTCCCTTCTACTACAGCTTGTTGGCTCACCAAAAGGTCATTAAGAACAGGTTCACTGATGGTTAGTGATGAATCGATTTGCTTAAGCTCGCTATTTAATACGTGTAATGCCTGAATGGATGACTGATTACCGTTGGCTTGATCCATCTTATTTACCTGTTCAGCAACCAATTGAGTAACCTTTTGGCATTCTCTTGACTTAGCTGTCCATTGTTAGATAACTGTGTCAACAAATCTGATTCAAGCGCAGCAAACAATTGCCTCAGCTGTTTCTCTTTTTGTTGCAGTTCATCATTCTGCGTATTTTTCGACACCTGATTTTTCTCAATAAGCTGCCGTTCACTAGCTGCTAATGCTACTATTTCATTTAATTCATTTTGAGCAGCTACAGACAATTCAAATCCTGATTTTTTATTCAATTCCGCAATCGATGTTACAACGGATTCCAATCCTGATTCATTTTTAGTCCAATCGGCCTTCGCTAATGCTTCAGATAAATTTGTAATTTGTTGTTGTTTCTCTTTCTCACTTTTTGAAGTATCCCCTATAATATCCGTTATCACTTGATTCTTATAATTGGCAATAAGCGTTGCTTGATTCTTTCGATAGGTGTTTAGCTCCTTTCTATTTTGCTTGGCTTTATCTAAATCATCAACAGTAGGTGAGTTAATTGACAAGTCACTTTCAGCATTCCCCTTACCATTCACCTTATTATTAATGGCCATTAAATTATCCAATGCAGGGTTCTTTATTGATGACTTTACACCTTCTTGCTTAACTAACTCAGCTAATTGGCTAATATCAATGCTATTTTGAACGCTTTGCTGTTCCATTTTTGTTAACTGAGCTAGCTCATTTTTATAGCCTTTTATTTCATTCAATAATGCAGATGGTCGTTTTGGAAGTTTTGCAATTACATCTCTAGATAGCTGCTCCACTAGCTTTTCTTTTTGTTTCGCATGCTGACTAGCGTTTATCTTATCAATGGCTAATGACAATTGATTGATCTTCGCCGACTTCTCGGAATAGTTCATATTTTGGTCAGCCAAAATCAATTCTTCTGTTTGCTTTTTAATCGACTTCAGTCGATTAGAACCATTTGATCTGATGACAGCAATAGCCTCACTAATAGAATCCTGCTCTTCTTGTAGATCAATCGCAGTATTTTTTAATGCTTCGAGTAAACGATGCTTTTCATTCCCTGCAAGTAACTCGCTTAATGCTTTATTTACGATTTGCAAATCATTGGATTGCTTTTGCAATGATTGCTGCTCAAGTGCATATTGCGCATTTGTCATTTCTTCTTTTGAGCGAATAAAATAAAGTGCTTGATCGGTTTCGCCTCGGTCAGTTCTATTGGTAGATAAAAAACCGGTTGACTCATCAATGAAGTACAAATCAAAGTCATCATAAACGGTATTAATCGGCTCTGGGAGGTGAATTATTTCCCCAGCTTGCTCAAAGAAAACATCTAATCCTCCTACCGACTGATGCCCATCAGAAGTGAAATAAACACGACCATTTACATATTGTGGGAAAGTTTCATTCGCACTTGTATTAATTGAATCTACAGCTTTAATACGCCCAAATTCTACTCCATCAAATTCAATATTGTAGACGTCAAATCCACCTTTACCATCTTGTATATCCGAAGCAAAGTAAACCCGACTGTTTGGTTGGTCATAATAGGGATGTATCACATTATACTTATCTGAATTGACAGGAAAAGGAATACTTTCGCTCCAACCATCAGCACCTTTAATGAGGTAGTAAATCCCCATCTTATTACCTATCTCTTTTTCATTATTATTAGAGAAAAAGATAATGGAAACTTCCTTATCAGCACTAACAGGGCCATCGTATTTCGGTGAACTCAAAAGAGCTTCTTTACCTACTAGGCTACTTTTTAGAGAAGCTAATTTAAGTTTACAACTATCTACTTGATATAAATCCGTGTAAGGCTTATTGGTGTATTCATCGAGTAATATGGTCCCCTCTTCATCATAACTAGCAGATAAAACATAGAGGTCATCTCCGACTTCTCTTACGCCATACATATCTACTGAATCAGCAAAGCAGGTAGGGAAAACACGGTACGTTTCTCCTTGTGAAAACACCAGAGAACTAATCGCCAAACATAGGATAAGAAGGTAATTTCTCAAAAACATAATCTAGTGGGTATTTAATTATGATTAATTAAAGAAACGAGGGCTCTGGAACTTACTTCTTAAATTTTCGTTGATTCTAAATCGGATCACTAACTCATGCGATTGAACTGAAACCGTATTCAAGGTTGATGTGGGAATTGAGTAAGCATAACCAAAGTAGAGTTTTTTATTGATGTCATACCCTAAAATCAACCCTGCATTACTATCCCATTGGTAAGATAAACCAAAATCAAACATCTTATTGTAAGTAAAAATAGTATTCACTTCTAAATATAAAGGGGCGTCTTCCGTGTACCTCGATACCAAATTAGGACGAATGTCTAATGTGCGACTCAACGGAAAGTCACCACCAACGTATCCAATAAAGCTATTGCTAGAGAGGTAGTCCGACATATCAGCATTTAAGAATTTAGT
>CBFHZL010000198.1:0-2710 GCA_965660325.1 uncultured Acidiluteibacter sp. | reverse complement strand
CGATAGCATATAAATCAATAAATCATCTACAATTCCTCCCTTACCATTTGGCATGCAAGAATATTGTACTTTTCCTGGTACTAATTTAGAGGCATCATTTGTGGATATTTTCTGAATCAGCTCCAATGCACCATTACCACGGATAATAAATTCACCCATGTGAGATACATCAAAAACACCCACACTATTTCTTACTGCGAGGTGCTCCTCTGTTAATCCCGTATATTGTAGCGGCATATTGTATCCAGCAAATGGAACCATTCGTGCGCCTAATTCAATGTGTTTGTTCGTTAAAGCAGTCGTTTTCATTCTCTACTATTTTTCTGTTAATTCATTAAAATACTTTAAGTAAATGTGTTTAAATGCATTTACTGAGTAACGTTCCTCAATTGTTTTTCTTCCTTCCTTGCCGAGTCTTTGCCTCAGCGATTCATCTTCTATCAACAAAGATAATGTTCTCAACCATTCTTCTGGAGTTTCTGCCAAAAAGCCATTCTCTTCGTGATTGATAATTTCTTTATTTACCCCAACTGGTGATAAAATAGCTACAGATTCCATTGCCATATATTGCAACCCTTTAAAACCGCACTTCCCTAAGCTCCAGGCATCTTCGGTTAAAGGCATCACTCCAATATCAATCGTCGCCAATTGATTAATTTCATCTATCCTACTCCACTTCTCGTTTATCAACTCAATTCCTTCACATTCCCATGGCTGGTCACAAATCACTTTGAAATAAATGTGATCATTATATTTTTGCTGAAGTTCAACAAAAACAGGTTTCAAAAGTTCGAGATATTTAAGGGTTGTTTGCGTTCCTGTCCAACCGATGCAAATTTTATTCCTATCTGCCGGCTGTTTCCGCTTATGATAATCCGTATTGATCGTTGTGGGGATAATATGAACTTTGTCACAGAATGCTTCAGCAAAACTTGCCAAGTATTGATTCCCTGCAAATACCATATCGGCACATGCAATAATGGTATCTGTTTTTGTAGGTTTTTTGAATACTTGTAAAGCCTTATTTCCAGCTGAAACGTTAGGTAACCAAATGGCATCGTCAAAATCAAAAATAACTTTGGCAGATGAGCGCTCAAACTGCTTTTCAAAAAATGTACTCCCTGTTAATAATGCCTCTCGAAAAATAAAAACCAGGTCAAATTGGTCAACACGTCTGGCATCTTTCCACCTTTTGATCCACGACTTTATCCCGATAATTGCTTTTTGAAACACTCGACCTTTTTGGTATAAAATCTGGTCGTCTTTAGCGGAGATAATATTAGAAAGTTCGCAATCGTAGCCATGTTGATGCAAAAAATCTAAGTATTGCTCAAACCTGAACCGTTGGCCCGGAGAACGATCTAGGCGATGGTTGGCAATAAATAACACTCTTTTACGACGCTCCATATTTATTTTTTCTGTGCTACAACATGCCAGTATGGCTCTCCATTAGAGAAAACAATCCGGTTCATTCCTGCTTTTTCCAACATTTCCTGTATCTCTTGTTTTGAAAATCGTTGTTCTAGCGGTGTCCCAAATCGGTCCAATGCATCGTTTCGGATGATATTCCAACTTTTATCACGGTAATACGCCAACGGTACCTTTAAGTAGGCTTTACCTGGAATTATTGACTTTACAAGTTTTGATATTCCAATGAATGGCAAATAGATAAACACTGCGATTAAATCACAAACAAAATGCTTTAGTCCTTTTGGGAGGTTTGCAATCACTCTTCTAATTAGCGTACTGGCATGAAAAATAAGTCGGTAGAGTGCTCCTCGATTATCCAATGCATAATACAAATAAATGAGTGCATAGCCACCGGGCTTTAACTTGATCATTAATGTTTTTAGTGCTTTAGCCGTATCTGGAATGTGATGAAGTACGCCCAATGAGATGACAAAGTCGAATGAATTATCCTCAAATGGTATGGTATCGATTCCCGCTTGTGTAAAGCGAACATTTGTCAAATCACCATATACTGAGGCAGCACTAAAAACTGCTTCACTAGGGTCTACCGCTTCAATGAATCCGGCCTGATCAGCCATGTATTTCGTCCACCTGCCAGAACCACAGCCCAAGTCAAGCACTTTTGAGTCTTTACTTAGCATTTCTGGAGACACAATATCAAAATATTGATCACCTGCATTCGTGATTTCCTCTTGTGTAAATGCATCAAACTTTAGCCATTCGTCGCCAAAAGAAGCCACTGTTTCAGCATCAATATTTTCTGCACCTGCACCAAAGCAAGCAACAGACTGACCATTCACTTCACGAATATATTCTTCTTTGCGATTATAAGCTATCATAGATACAAATTTGACACAATAAAACTAAAGATTGCGGTACACGTTATGATATCTTTCAACAGCTTTTTCCAATGAAAAATACGTTGAAGCTACGGATTGAATTTTATCAGGTGCTGTATTGAAGTCAATTAAATCAGCAGCCGCATTTTTTAGACTTTCAGTGGTATAATTATTTACCACTATTCCGGTATTGCTTTCTTTTAAGATCGTATCCGAATCGCCTAAATCAGCATTACAAACAATTGGTAAACCTAAGCTCATAATTTCTCCTTGTTTAGTTGGGCTTACCGCTTTACCTGAGAATGACGTTACAATAAAAAAGATGGAGGCTTGGCTAACTGCAATATAGTTTGGAATGTCTTGATAGTTACAACTATCAATAATAATGGCTGAGTAGTCAA
>CBFHZL010000197.1:0-2769 GCA_965660325.1 uncultured Acidiluteibacter sp. | reverse complement strand
ATTTTTCCAAAATGATGAATCCAGCAGTCTCTAATAAGAAGCAAGGGAGAATTAGTTTTGCTTCCATCAAAAATAAATTAGAATATCCTGATTTCTTGGATATCCAATTAAAGTCATTCAAGGACTTCTTTCAATTGGAAACCAATCCTGAGAATAGAGAAGAAGAAGGGTTATTTAAAGTTTTTAGTGAAAATTTCCCAATTACTGATGCTCGTAATCAGTTTGTATTAGAATTTTTAGATTATTTCGTAGATCCACCCCGCTACACCATTGAGGAGTGTATTGAGCGTGGACTAACTTATAGCGTTCCACTTAAAGCTAAGTTGAAGCTATACTGTACTGATCCTGAACATGAGGATTTCGAAACAATCGTTCAAGATGTTTATTTAGGTACGATTCCTTACATGACTCCAAAAGGTACTTTTTGTATCAATGGTGCTGAGCGTGTAATTGTATCTCAATTGCACCGTTCACCTGGTGTTTTCTTTGGACAAAGTCGTCATGCGAATGGTACTAAACTGTACTCTGCGCGTGTTATTCCGTTTAAAGGTTCTTGGATTGAGTTCGCAACTGACATTAATAATGTCATGTATGCATACATTGACAGAAAGAAAAAATTACCGGTAACCACATTGTTACGTGCAATTGGTTACGAGTTTGATAAAGATATTCTTGATATTTTCAACCTTGCTGACGAAATAAAAGTAAGCAAAGCAGGCGTTAAGAAAGTATTGGGTAGAAAATTAGCTGCTCGTGTTCTTAAAACATGGGTAGAGGATTTTGTAGATGAAGATACCGGAGAGGTTGTCTCTATTGAGAGAAATGAGGTAATCATAGATCGTGAAACGATTCTTGATAAGGAGCACATTGATGCTATTGTTGACTCAGGTTCTAAAACTATCATCTTACATAAGGAGAATGTAAATTCTGCTGATTTTGCGATTATTTATAATACGCTTCAAAAAGATCCATCTAACTCAGAAAAAGAAGCTGTAGAGCATATCTACAGACAACTTAGAAACTCTGAGCCGCCTGATGAAGAAACTGCACGTGGTGTTATTGATAAGCTTTTCTTTTCTGAGAATCGTTATGATTTAGGAGAAGTTGGTCGTTACAGAATCAACAAAAAGTTGAATCTTGATATTGATGCAGAAGTAAAAATATTATCAAAAGAAGATATTATTTCTATCATTAAGTATTTGATTGAATTGATCAACTCAAAAGCTGATGTAGATGATATCGATCACTTGAGCAACAGACGAGTAAGAACTGTAGGAGAACAGTTGTACAGTCAATTTGGTGTTGGTTTAGCTAGAATGGCTAGAACTATTCGAGAGCGTATGAACGTTAGAGATAACGAAGTATTTACTCCTGCCGATTTGATTAATGCGAAAACGCTTTCTTCTGTTATTAATTCTTTCTTCGGAACGAATCAGCTTTCTCAGTTTATGGATCAAACGAATCCACTTGCTGAGATTACGCACAAGAGAAGAATGTCGGCATTAGGACCAGGTGGTCTTTCAAGAGAAAGAGCAGGTTTTGAAGTACGTGATGTTCACTACACGCACTATGGTCGTCTTTGTCCTATTGAAACACCTGAAGGACCAAACATTGGTTTGATTTCTTCATTATGTGTTTATGCAAAGGTGAATAGATTAGGATTTATTGAAACACCTTACCGAAAGGTATCAGATAGCAAGGTTGATTTAGATCCTGAAAATGTTATTTATTTGAGCGCTGAGGAAGAGGATGAGCAAACGATTGCTCAAGCCAATGCTCAGATTGACGAAAAAGGTACTTTCTTAACAGAAAGAGTTAAATCTCGATTAGAAGGTGACTTCCCTGTTGTTGAGCCAAATGAATTATCATTAATGGATGTATCTCCAAACCAGATTGCTTCTATTGCTGCATCACTTATTCCATTCTTGGAGCATGATGATGCGAACAGAGCATTGATGGGATCTAACATGCAGCGTCAGGCAGTGCCATTGATGCAGCCACAAGCTCCTATCGTAGGTACAGGTTTGGAAGAGCGCATCGCTATTGACTCTAGAGTTTTAATTAATGCTGAAGGCGATGGTACAGTTGAGTATGTCGATGCTCGTACTATCTCTATTAAGTATGATAGAACTGATGAAGACAAGTTAGTTAGCTTCAATGAAGACATTAAGACATATAACTTAATTAAGTATCAAAAGACGAATCAAAGCACGACTATTAGCTTACGCCCGATTGTAAGAAAAGGTGAAAAAGTGAAGCGCGGTCAAGTTCTTTGTGAAGGATATGCAACTGAAGGTGGAGAATTAGCTTTAGGTAGAAACCTAAAAGTTGCCTTCATGCCTTGGAAGGGTTATAACTTTGAGGATGCGATTGTAATCTCTGAGAAAGTTGTTCGTGAAGATGTATTTACATCAGTTCATATCGAAGAATTTGTACTAGAAGTACGTGATACAAAACGTGGTTTAGAAGAGTTAACTGCAGATATTCCAAACGTAAGTGAGGAAGCTACAAAAGACTTAGACGAAAATGGTCTTATTCGAGTAGGTGCTGAAGTAACTGAAGGTGATATCTTAATTGGTAAGATTACGCCTAAAGGTGAAACTGATCCAACTCCTGAAGAGAAGTTATTGAGAGCTATTTTTGGTGATAAAGCCGGTGATGTAAAAGATGCTTCATTGAAAGTGTCTCCATCAGTAAAAGGTGTTGTTATCGATAAGAAATTGTTTGAAAGAGCAATTAAAGATCGAAAAGCTAGAGCTGAAGAGAAAG
>CBFHZL010000196.1:0-2788 GCA_965660325.1 uncultured Acidiluteibacter sp. | reverse complement strand
GAATTACCAAAATGTAAATTATGGTATAACCATACATCAATAGGATACTTCCATTAATTGGAATTGAAAAAATTACCTTAGAAATAACCAACCCAATCGTCAATAACAATAATCCAATCAACACAAAAGGAAATAGTTTACCAATAATAAATTGGTGCTTTTTAATGGGCGTTACATTAATCTGCTCTAATGTTCCAATTTCTTTTTCACGCACAATGTTCATCCCAGATAAAAATAGCGTAATCATGGTCACGATTAAAACCAAGATTCCTGGAACCATAAAAGTTTTATAATTCAGGGTTTCATTGTACCAAAAAGATGGAATAGTCAGAATATTTTTAGGACGAATTTCAGACGGTAAGTTTCCTTGAATTAATTCTGCTCGAATCGCATTGTTGTAAGTCGAAACAACTTGTTGGATATAAAAATTAGTCACACCAGCTGCCGCTCCATCTATAGCATTTATTTGTAAGCCCAAATTGACCTTTTGTTCTTTTAATAAGTCCCGCTCGAAATGAGAAGGGATAGTAATAATCACATCAATATCGCCATTGAGCATAGCAGAATTCGCAAGCTTTTGAGACGGGAATTGATCCTTCACTTGAAAATAAGTGGAAGCAGTAAACTTATCCATCAAGCCATCTGAAGTGGAAGAATGATCAAAATCAACATAGCCAACTTGTATGTTCTTGATCTCAAAAGTAGCCGCATTTGAAAGTATGATTAACTGAATTAATGGCAGTACAAAAATCAAGGGTAACATTCCTTTATTTCTAAAAATCTGCTTGAACTCCTTCTGAATAATATATCGTATCGTATTCATTACTCTAGTCTTATTTTATATTTACGAATACTTAATAGGATAAAAAATGAAGTCATGCCCAATAAAATCAGTGTTTCTTTCCAAAGGTAGAACAGTCCAACTCCTTTTAGCATTACTCCCTTTATGATGATAATAAACCACTTGGCAGGAATGATATTACTGATAACTTGCAACGGAAGCGGCATACTATTAATCGGAAAAATAAAACCCGACAATAGAATTACTGGTAACATTAATCCCATCAAAGAAATCATCATGGCGGTTTGTTGCGTTTCAGAAATGGTAGAAATTAAAATCCCTAATGAGAGCGAAGTGATGATGAATAATACACTTTCTAACCCTAATAGAAAGAAGCTTCCTTGCACGGGCATTTTAAATATAAATATGCTCAGCAAAATAATAACCAAGGCATTAATGATGGATAAAAACACATAAGGAATGACTTTTCCAATAATTACTTGATAAGGTTTTAGTGGAGATACCAACAGAATTTCCATGGTTCCCATTTCTTTTTCTTTGGTGATGGAGATGGACGTCATCATGGCGGAAACGAGCATTAGAATAATCGTCATCACACCCGGAACGAACATAAAAACACTCTTTATTTCTGGGTTAAATACCATTCTACTTTCCGGTACAATTTGGAAAGGCAGCTTTACATCTTGATTGATTTCTTTGGCGTAATTCTGCGTAATGGAGGTGATGTAATTGTTAATGGTATTCGCCGTATTTGGGTCGGTGGCGTCGGTTAATAATTGGATTTTAGCGATTCCAGTATTCCTCATTTGTTGATCAAAATCTTTCTCGAAAACAATGACTGCTTTAACTTTTCCCTTTTTAAATATGGATTCTACCTCGTTTTGTGACTCCAATAATTGTGATACGGTAAAGTAACTAGATGCACTAATTTTATTGACGATGGAGTTGGTAGAAACGTCTTTCGACAAATCTAAAACCGCCACATTTACATTATTAATTTCGTTGGTAATGGCAAATCCAAACAACATAATTTGGGCAATAGGCATTCCAAACAGAATGAACAACGAACGCCGGTCTCTGAAAATGTGGTAGAATTCCTTCTTTATAAATCCGATAAACTTTTTCACCCTCTCGCCAGTTTTAAAAATACATCGTTCATATTGTCCGCTTTGAACTGCTCTTTCAATTTCTGCGGTGTGTCTAGCGCTTCTATTTTGCCATTTACCATAATGGAAACTCGGTTGCAATACTCTGCTTCATCCATGTAATGCGTGGTTACAAATATGGTCGTTCCTTCATTTGCAGCTTTGTAAATCATTTCCCAAAACTGCCTGCGCGTGATCGGATCTACACCACCAGTTGGTTCATCAAGAAATACAATTTTAGGTTCATGAAGCATGGCAACAGAAAACGATATTTTTTGCTTCCAACCTAATGGCAACGAACCCACCAATTGATTTTTAACGCCATCTAACCCTAACTCTTCAATTAATTGAGTCGATTTTTGCTTGATCTGATGACGCTTTAATCCATAAATACCACCAAAAAAAGTAATGTTTTCACGAACGGTTAAGTCGTCATACAGCGCAAACTTTTGACTCATATAACCGATATTCTTCTTGATGTCTTCGGCTGAAGTAAACACATCAAAACCGGCGACTTTTGCCTTTCCAGAAGTTGGCGCAGAAATTCCGATCAACATTTTCATTGCCGTGGTTTTTCCTGCTCCATTCGCTCCTAAAAAGCCAAATATTTCGCCACGCTTTACAACAAATGAAATTTCATTTACCGCCTTAAAGTCACCAAACGCTTTCGTCAGTCCTTCTACCTCAATTATATTTTCGTCTCTAACGCTCATTGATTCAATTCGCTAATTCCATAAAA
This sequence comes from uncultured Acidiluteibacter sp., assembly GCA_965660325.1. Lineage (GTDB taxonomy): Bacteria > Bacteroidota > Bacteroidia > Flavobacteriales_E > Vicingaceae > Acidiluteibacter. Next base: position 102 of record CBFHZL010000196.1, on the reverse strand, counting down.
GCATCTTCTATGGTTGCAGGTGTAGGCTGAATTACAATTTCCTTCAATCCATTGTGTGCTAAATAAGCATGTAAATCTTCTTGTTTAAACTCTCCAGATTGA
>CBFHZL010000195.1:0-2790 GCA_965660325.1 uncultured Acidiluteibacter sp. | reverse complement strand
TTTCAACAATCTAAGTGGACATTTGTAGGTCTTAAGGATTATTCTCCTAATTATGAGGTAATCATATTTCCTAACCCTACAGAAGATGTTCTAAACATTAAAACGGAACAACACGAAAATGTAAGTTATACCTTATATGATTTGCAAGGTAAGCTGGTTTTACAAAACCAACTTACAGCTGTTCTAACTCCAATTCAGGTTAGTCATTTAGCTCCTGGAAGCTACTCTCTTATATTGAATGACAAAACCACTGTATTAAAAACGTTTAAACTTATTAAATCTCGTTAACCTACTAATATTACCACAAAAGGTAATTGTAATTAACCAACTTAAATCATTAATCATGAAAAAAATAGTACTATCAATCATTGCTTTGGCAATGGTATCATTAACTTCTATTGCCCAATCTCCTGAGGGTTTTAAATATCAGGCAGTCGTTAGAGATGCAGGAAATGCCATTCTAACAAATCAATCAGTAGGTATGCGTTTAGCAATTAAGCAAGGAAGCGCTACCGGAACAGCAGTGTACACAGAAACGTTTTCATCAACTACCAATGCTTTCGGATTGGTGAATTTAGAAATTGGTACCGGAACTTCAACAGATATTTTTTCAGCGATCAATTGGGCAAATGGTCCTTATTTTATTGAAACTGCAGCCGATATTACAGGTGGAACAAATTATACTGTGATGGGTACAAGTCAATTAATGAGTGTGCCTTACGCTCTTCATGCAAAAATTGCTGATTCAGCTCTTGTTGATTTAGTCGATGATGCGGATAACGATCCATCAAATGAAATTCAAGTGATTAGTTTAAGTAACGATACGTTGTTTCTATCTAATGGAGGTTTTGCAAAATTGCCAGGAGGTTTTAATGGTGATTTTAATTCATTAACAAATGTGCCTGCCAATCTTGATACTGATTCCACAAATGATTTTGATGGAAATTATTCTTCACTTATTGGAGCGCCAACTTTGGTCTCGACATTTACAAACGATGCAGGATATTTAGCTACTGAAGTAGATGGTTCTATTACCAATGAAATTCAAGCGTTAAGCATTAGTAACGATACCTTATTTTTATCAAATGGTGGTTTTGTGAAATTGCCTGCAGGTTTTAACGGAGATTACAATGCGCTAACCAATAAGCCAACAGTAGTATCTGCATTTACGAACGATGCAGGTTATTTGACTTCATTTACTGAATTAGATGGTGATTCTACTAATGAAATACAAGTATTAAGTATCAGCAACGATACCTTATTTTTATCTAATAGTGGTTTTGTTGTGTTACCTGCATCAGGTGGATCAGGTGGTAACTGGACATTAACAGGAAATAATATTTCTAATGCAAATGCAGGAAATGTAGGAATAGGCACAACAAATCCAAATAGCCTTCTAATGGTAGTTGAAGATTCTTTAGCAAACATAGAATTAGCTTCTGTCGGATTTAATAGAGTTAAATCTGGTTCATTAATTTTCAATGAAAACTCAACATATAATGGTTTTTGTGGATTCCAACTTAACCATGATGGAGCTGCAAATACTTTATCGCTGATTTCAGGATGTTCTTCTCCAGATACTATTTTTAGAGCTTCTAGAAGTGGGTATTTAAATGTAAAGAGATTAGCTGTTGGCGGATCAATTTTACAAAATCCGTCTTCTGATTTTTCTGTAACAGGAGCTTCTGCATTTACAGGAAATATGACCATTACAGGAAATTTAACCGTAACGGGTTCTATTGCTAAAGGTTCTGGAACATTTAAAATTGACCACCCATTAGATCCGGCAAATAAGTATTTAGTTCACAGTTTTGTAGAATCTCCTGAGATGATGAATATCTACAGTGGTAATGTTGTAACAGGTATAGATGGATATGCCACTGTTGAATTACCTTCATACTTTGAAGCAGCTAATAAAGATTTTAGATATCAGTTAACTGTGATCGGAACGTTTGCTAACGCAATTGTAAAAGAGAAAATTTCAAATAACACATTTGTAATTCAAACGAATGAACCAAATATAGAAGTAAGTTGGTCTGTAACAGGTGTTAGAGCAGATAAATTTGCAAACAAAAATAGAGTGCAGCCTGAAGAAGATAAAGAAATTAAAGGTTCTTATGTTCACCCAGAATTGTACAATATGCCTTCTAGTGATTCAGTAATCAAAAGAAAAGAGCAGTTGATGAATACAGCTACTCCAAATAGAGATGCTGATCAATAAGAAATTGAAATAGATCGCTTAATGATTAGAATGCAGTGGGGAATCCCGCTGCATTTTTTATGTTAAATACTTTATGACTCAGCTACTAATTCAAATGGATTCTTTTTGATCGTTTTTAGCCATTTTAAGCTAGATTAAGTTGGTGTATTTAATACACAAGAAACTCCAATATAGGGTAGTAGTAGGCTATTTAAGTTAGGTCATAAAAAAAACGCTCCGAGATAATCGAAGCGTTTTTTGTTTACAAGAAAAGTAAAAATTACAACTTCAAGTTTTTCGCATTTGATAGTTTCTCTTCCAATGCAGTCACTTTTGTCATTGCTGCTTGAATCTTTTCATTTTTTGCAGCATATTCAGCTGCGTTAATTTTACCTGCAGCTTTATCCAAGTTTAACTTTTCCAATGCAGCTTCAATCTTAGCTTTTGCTTCCGCTACTTTCGCATCTCCCTTTTCGACGGAAGCGTTTAGTTCAGCTTCTTTCTTTGCTACTTTTTCGGTAGAAGTCATGTCTTCATTTGCTACCTCTTCTTCAACTGTTTCTGTAGCTTCTTCTACTTCTTCAGTAGCA
>CBFHZL010000194.1:0-2801 GCA_965660325.1 uncultured Acidiluteibacter sp. | reverse complement strand
CTGGCGCCATTATTTGCTCCAATATGTTACCTAACTGAATCTCTCCCAAAACACCTCGAGTTTTCACATTGCTCAGCACTTTCTTAAGGTCTCCTACCCCATTCGCAAGCGTTTGCATTTCACCTAGCCCTTTTTGAACTGCTTCTAGCCGGTCGCTCACTAATTTGAACGATTGCCCTAAACGTTCTTCTAAGGTTTTGTGAAGCTTTTCATCCACCGTTTCTCGCATCTTCTCTAGCTTCATTTCGGTGGTTTTTACCAACTCATCTTGTTTGTTTGCCATTACATCAAAGCGCTGTCGCTGAAGCTCGTTAAAGTCCTTAACATTTGAGGTAAATGTTTCTCCAAACTCTTTTAAACCATCAGCTAAGACTCCTCGATTCTCTTTAGCATTTTGTGATAGATCTTCATTAATCAATCGCAATTTTTCATCAATTCGTTGGGTTAGCTTTTCTAAACCGTTGGCTAACTCCTCTCGGTTATCTTTTAAGGCAGCGGAAAGTTCGGATCGGTTTTCTCTAAGCTCATGCTGCAGAATTGGCCGAATTATTTCAGCAGAATTCATCTTTTCTTTGTTGGTAAGCTTCACCAAAACGATAAAAAGAATAACAATAGCGAATACAAGTAAAATAAGAGATGCTATTTGAATCATAATTAACTATAAGTTAGATTGTTTGATATGTTACACTCAAAGGTAATGATAATAAGATTTTCAATACTTTTGAACTCAGAACAAAAAAGAACACATTACTATGAACAAAGTCTTGCTAATTGCTATTTTAGGATTATTTTCAAACCTTAGTTTTGGGCAACAAAAAAAAGTGGAAACCGTCACCATTCAAACTTCGATTGCTTGCGATCACTGCAAAAAATGTGAGAGTTGTGGGCTAAATATTTACGATCATATCAAAAAAAACAAGGGGATTAAATCAGTCAAGATAGAAGATGAAATTAATTTGATTACTGTAAAGTATAAACCTAAAAAAGTAAGCGCTAAAGAAATTGAAAAATCCATTGCTTTAGCAGGCTTTGACGCAAACGATACCAAAGCTGACCCCGAAGGTTATGATAAATTAGACGAGTGCTGTAAGAAGAAAGAAACTAAGAAAGAGTAAAACATCGCGAACGATACCACGGCAGGAGACGCTTTTTTATTGACCTCACACATATGGCGAAAATAATTGTAGATTCGCCTTTATAGAACCAAAGACCAAAAGAAATCATGAATTGTTTATTAACTGGTGGCACAGGAATAGTTGGAAGCCATATTATCTTTGAGTGGATTCATAAAGCACTTATCGACCAATCAGTAGATCATCTATTTGTGGTCATTAGAAATGGGAAGAAAACGGCCCAAGATCGGTTAATTGATATCTTAGAACACCACACACGGCCTCAATTTTTATCTCGGTTTAGTTTAGAAGAATGCCTTTCTAAAATTACCGTGCTGAATGAAGATCTCTCCAAAATAACCAGAAAGTACCTCGATCAATTCAACTTTGATGCTGTCATCCATTGTGCAGGATCTACGAGTCTACTACATACCTCAGAATCAAAAAGCAAAGTACATGCTCAAAATTTCTTGGTGACCAAAAGATTATTAGAAAACCTTCCAAATCGGGTAAAACGCTTCTTATACATTAGCACTGCCTACTCTTTTGGTATCCAAACAACTAAAGTAAGCGACAACATTGAAAATTTTGAAGTCAATGACTTTAGGAATCCATACGAACAATCTAAATACGAGAGCGAAAAATTCGTAAAAGAGACGTGCAAGGAGCTTGGAGTTGACTCCCAAATTTTGCGACCGAGTATTATTTGCGGTCGATTAATAGATGCCCCATTCTTTGAAACTCCAAAATTTGACGTATTCTATTCATGGGCTATCTTTCTGGATAAGTATGCAAAAAAATCCAAAGAGAATTTTAGAATATGGATTGATAAAAAAAGTGGGCTGAACATCGTCCCAGTTGATTTTGTCTCCAAAGCGGTATTGTACGCTTTCCATTCACCTGAAATAAAAGAGCTCAATATTGTCAATCCTAAACAGATATTACACAAAGACTACGTAGGAGATGTACTACAGTCTTTCAACGTCAATAGCTTCGAATACATCGAAGAAATGCCTAAAGACCTGTCGTTATTCGAGCAATTATATTACAAAAGTATTGGCGGTTTATTTGAAAAATATGTATCAATTCCTGATTTGCAGTTCCAATCTGATACCATCATGAAGTTAATCAATCAACTTCAATTAGACATCACACTTGGTGTTCATGAAAACTTTATGAATTTAATTAACTTCTCTGTAGAAAAGCGGTTTAGAAAAAGTTATTAAACAGTTCCATTACTAACAAAGTCCTTCAATGAAAAAAGTAACTGTTGCCGATAAATTGGCTTTATTTTCAGATTACTGGTCGCCTAAAGTAGTAGGTGCGCTAAATGGCCAAGAAGTGAAACTCGTTAAATTAAAAGGCGAATTTGTTTGGCATCAGCATGAACAAGAAGATGAACTTTTCTACGTACTATCAGGCACCTTAAAAATTGAATTTCGAGATCGAGTAGAAATCCTTAAGCCCAACGAATTTATCATTATCCCTAAAGGTGTGGAACATAAACCTGTCGCAGATGAAGAAGTTCATGTCATGCTATTTGAGCCTGCAAGCACTGTCAATACAGGTGATACTAAGAGTACACTGACTAAAAATGACCTCGATTACATTTAGGAATTAGCTAAATCAAGGAACTGCTACATTTATTACCATCAAGCAAAATGAAGTGTCACATATTGTATATTTGTG
>CBFHZL010000193.1:2601-2838 GCA_965660325.1 uncultured Acidiluteibacter sp. | reverse complement strand
ACAGCATAGTCGCCTAAACTCATGCCCATTTTTGTGGCCAGTATTGAGTTGGTGCCTTGCGCAATATTTGCAAATGGGCCACCGTGTATAATTGCCGGGTTGCCTTCTAATGTTTGAACAAGATTCGGCTTTATAGCATCTTTTAATAAAACAGCAATTGCTCCTGAAGCATTTAATTCTTTTGCATATACAGCCCTGCCTTCAAATGTATCGCCGATATATATGTTACCAACCATT
>CBFHZL010000193.1:0-2591 GCA_965660325.1 uncultured Acidiluteibacter sp. | reverse complement strand
AAGCAAAGAATTGCCATAATCTCGGATGCAGCTGTGATATTAAATCCTGATTCTCGTGGAATTCCACCTGTTTTACCGCTCAAACCTGTAATAATATTTCTCAATGCACGATCATTCATATCCATGCATCGCTTCCAAATTACGGTTCGCGGGTCTATTCCCAAGTTCTTACTTTTACTTTGTATATTATTATCAATTAAAGCTGCTAGTAAGTTGTTGGCCATAGCAATGGCATGAAAATCTCCGGTAAAGTGCAGGTTGATGTCTACCATTGGAATTACCTGACTCCAACCGCCACCTGCTGCTCCGCCTTTCATTCCAAAAACTGGTCCTAAGCTTGGCTCTCTTAATACCACTACAGACTTTTTTCCAATCAGATTTAAGGCATCACTTAGGCCTATAGAACTTGTTGTTTTCCCTTCTCCTGCGGGAGTAGGCGTAATTGCAGTAACCAATATTAAATTGCCATCTGCCACCTTTTCTTCTTTAATTAACTCTAAAGGCAGTTTAGCTTTATCGTTTCCAAAGTAATGCAATTGGTCCTCAGAAACAGAAAGCTTTTCAGCTACTTTCTTGATGTGTTGAGCGGTTACTTTTTGTGCAATTTCTATATCAGTCATTTCATTTAGCTTAAATAGTCAAAAAAATAGTGTCGCAAATATACAATATGTGACAGTGCATTTTGCTTGATGAAAATAATTGTAACACGAGCGGAATTTGTACAATCACTAGATGTAATCCAGCTTGTTTTTAGTCAGCGTGCTTTGGGTATCTCCTGTATTTATGGTGTTGGTAGGCTCAAATAGCATTACATGCACTTCTTCATCCGCAATTGGTTTATGTTCTACACCTCTAGGAATAATGATGAACTCATTGGGTTCAAGGCTTTCAATACGGTCTCTAAATTCTATCTTTAAGGTCCCTGATAGGACATAGAAAAGTTCATCTTCCTCCTCATGCTGATGCCAAACAAATTCTCCTTTCAGTTTGACGAGTTTCACTTCTTGCCCATTTAATGCGCCTACCACCTTAGGCGACCAGTGATCTGAAAATAAGGCCAATTTTTCTGCGATAGCTACTTTCTTCATGTAGGTGTTTTATCTGAGATGGAGTTGTTTAGTAACTCGTTCTAAATCGTTTTTCTACCGAGAAGTTGATCAAATTCATAAAGTTTTCATGAACCCCAAGTGTCATGTCCAATTGAAGTTGATCGATCAGCTTTATGATGGTATCAGATTGGAATTGCAAATCAGGGATTGATACGTACTTTTCGAATAAACCTCCAATGCTTTTATAATACAGTTGCTCAAACAGCGACAGGTCTTTGGGCATTTCTTCGATGTATTCAAAACTGTTGACATTAAAAGACTGCAGTACATCTCCGACGTAATCTTTATGCAAAATTTGTTTTGGATTTACAATATTAAGTTCTTTAATTTCAGGAGATTGAAAAGCGTACAATACCGCTTTTGAGACAAAATCTACAGGGACAATATTAAGACCACTCTTTTTATCAATCCATATTCTAAAATTCTCTTTTGACTTTTTTGCATACTTATCTAAAAAGATGGCCCAAGAGTAGAATACATCAAATTTTGGTGTCTCGAAGAAAGGAGCATCAATTAATCGACCGCAAATAATACTTGGTCGCAAAATTTGGGAGTCAACTCCTAGCTCTTTACACGTTTCTTTAACGAATTTCTCGCTCTCGTATTTAGATTGTTCATAGGGATTTCTAAAGTGATTAACCTCAAAGTCTTCAATTTGATCACTTACTTTAGTACTTTGTATACCAAAAGAATACGCTGTGCTGATGTACAAGAAACGCTTCACACGATTCGGTAAGTTTTCCAATAGACGTTTGGTAACCAAAAAGTTTTGAGCGTGTACTTTATTTTTTGACTCTGCGGTATGCAATAAACTAGTTGATCCTGCGCAATGAATAATCGAATCAAAGTTATATTGATTGAGGTGCTTTTTGGTTAGCTGAGAAAGGTCTTTGTTGATTACCGTTATTTTAGAGAGGCATTCACCTAAGCTAAAATTAGACAAGAACTGTGGTCGAGTGTGATGCTCTAGTATATCTACTAAACGTTCTTTAGCTGCTTTTTTTCCATCTCTTATCACTACGAACAAGTGATCAACCGATTGATCAACAAGCGCTTTATGAATCCATTCAAAAATAATATGGCTTCCAACTATTCCTGTACCACCGGTTAATAGACAATTCATGATTTTTTTGGTCTTTGGTTCTATAAAGGCGAAGCTACGTTTACTTCGGCCATAAGTATGAGGTTAATAAAAAAGCACCTCAAATAGTCGTATTGTATGCAGTATTTTACTTCTCTGTAGTTTCTTTCTTCTTACAACATCCGTCTAATTCTTCATATCCTTTAGGGTCAGCTTTGGTATTATTTGCATCAAAACCTGCTTTCGCAATGGACTCTTCAATCTCAGCAACGGTGATTTTTTTTGGCTTATATTTTACGGTTATGAGGTTAATCTCATCTTCTATCTTTATTGATTTTATCCCTTTGTTTTCCTTAATGTGTTCATAAATATTCAATCCACAACTTTCACATTTTTTGCAG
>CBFHZL010000192.1:0-2842 GCA_965660325.1 uncultured Acidiluteibacter sp. | reverse complement strand
GGAGTGCCTTCGTTAAAGCTAGTAAGAGCAATTATATCTAAACCTGAGTTAGCCCAGTCAATATTCTTAATCCAAGAAGTAAAATGAAGCGGAGCAGGATTATTTCCCGTAAACTCTCCATTTACATGAGGTAGTCCTATTAAATTAGCATAAGTTTTTAGATTTTCTCTTTCTTCACCATCACCAATAATAAACCCCCTAACCCTCTTATTTGTGCGTTTTCTAACTTCACAAATTGCATCTATAAATAGCTGATGGTTTTTTATAGGAACAAGTCTACCAATAATCCCAATGGCAATTTCATCGTCTTCAAGACAGTACTTTTTTCGAAAAGAAATTCTTTTTTCATCCATATTGACTTGAAACTTATCTAAGTCAAATCCGAGTGGAATAACCTCTACTTTGTCACTACTACAAATTTGATATCGTTTAGTAAGTTCTAACTTTTGACGGTCGCTAATCGCAATGATTTTATCTGTTCGAACTGCTAAAGCACGTTCAATATTTTTATACAAATTGGTTTTTAGCTTACCAAAATAGGAATGGAAAACGTGACCATGAAAAGTATGGACAATTTTTGCTTTGCCGTAGTTGACAGCAGCTAATCTGCCTAATGCGCCTGCTTTTGAAGCATGTGTGTGCACAACATCTGGTTTGTAATCTGCAATCAGTTGTTTAATTTTTTTGTAGGCTTCACGATCTGAACTCATGCTAACGTCCCGTTTCATTTCTTTGATAATGACAGGCTCTATATTAAGATCTTTTAAAATATATTGAGAACTTTCTTCTGATTCATCCCATTGACCACCCACCAATAGTGTTTCAAAATCGTTGTTTAGGTATTTTGTTAAATAGGCTGCATTGAAGGTAGGTCCTCCAAGGTTAAATCGGTTTATAATACGAAGTACTTTAGCCATTTATTCTAATTTAAAGCAAATATAAAGCACTTTGGTCGATTATATTCTATTAATCGTCGAAATGTCATGATAAATGTTTTTTCCACCATTTGTTAAAGATAAGCAGTGCAAATATAGTTGCAGGGCTATCGCCAGGATTGGAAGATTTGAGTGAAAGTTTTAAATTTCGTACAACACTATAGTTGAATATATTTTGAGATTTTATAAACTCCTCTGATAGTAAATCATTGTATATTAAATCGTGTAGGTCTTTTTTAAACCACTTTACAAGAGGAACTTCAAACCCTTTTTTTGAACGGTCATATACCTCTTTAGGTAGAAGATGTCTACCTGCATCTTGCAGGATCCGTTTCATCATCTGATCGTTAATTTTGTATTCGGTCGGTAATGAAAAAGCGAACTCTACAACTCGATGATCTAAAAATGGAACCCTTACTTCAAGACTATTGTGCATACTCATGCTATCTACTTTTTTAAGCATGTCTCCTTTTAATACCATCTTTAAATCACTTAAAAGGACTTCATTAAAGTCATTTGTTTTTAACGAAGAAAGCAAGTTGTCTTTGCGGGTAGAATAAGCATTTGCAGGAGTCTCTTTTAATAGAAGGTTCTTAGCTTCTGCTTCATTCAATATAGAGGCCCAATTCCAATACCGCTCTTTATCAGTATGTTTTATACCATCACTGAAACGTTTTGCTTTTCGAAAGAAGTTGCCTAATTTGTTATTTCTAGATTGAGGAAAATAGTCTAAAATAGGACTCAATTCTCCAATTAAGCGATGGCTTAGTCCTCCTTTTCTAGCAATATATTCAGCTCGATGCTTTCGATAGCCAGAAAATACTTCATCTGCACCATCACCTGATAGTGCCACTGTAACATGTTTCCTAGTCTCTTTGCTCAAAATATTTACAGCCAATGCAGAAGAGTCAGCAAAAGGCTCATCAGCTTGCTCTATGTAGTCATAGAAACTTTCTAATAAGTCATCATTTGAGAGCTTAAAGGTGTGGTGATTGGTCTGATATTTATTGGCCACAGCAATTGCATAAGCTGTTTCATCGAAATGTGGCTCATCCTTAAACCCTATGGAAAAAGTATTGATTTGGTTATTTGAGTTTTTTGCTGCTAAAGCAGTTATAATGGAAGAATCGATACCGCCACTTAAAAAAGTTCCAACAGGAACATCTGCAATCATGCGTTGCTCCACCGACTCGCCTAATAAATCTATCAACTTGGTTTGTGCCGATTGATAATCAATGGTTGATTTCGTCTTTAGATTGATTGAATTGATAGCATAGTAACTGCTGATGCTCATTTTACCCTTTGCATCTATTGTGGCATAATGACCTGTTTCTAAACTTCTAACTGACTTAATGAAGCTATGCGGTTGAGGAAGGTAATTTAATTGAAGGTACATGTAAAGAGAACTATTATCTAGCTCTTTTGGAATATCAAATGCTAATAAACTCGTGAGTGATGAACTCCATGCAAATTGGTGGTCATCTCGATAATAGAGTAGGGGCTTAATACCGAATCGATCACGTGCTAAAAAGGTAGTTTTAGCTAGTCTATCATAGATTGAAAATGCAAAAAAGCCATTTAAAAACTCACAGCATCGCTTGCCGTAATGGATAAACATATATAGTAAAACCTCGGTATCACTATTTGTATTAAACGTATAGCCTTTGTTGGTTAACTTTCTTTTGAGGTGCTGATAATTAAAAATTTCTCCGTTAAATACAATGGTGTATCTTCCTGTATCGTCATTAAAAGGTTGATTGGCATTGACTGAAGTGTCAATTATTGATAACCTTCTATGACCCATAGCTATGTTCTCCTCTCGCATTATACCATCAGCGTCAGGTCCTCTTTCTTTTAATAGCGCAGTGGCATCGCTAACTTTTTTTAAGTGTAGTTTACCCACTTCA
>CBFHZL010000191.1:0-2864 GCA_965660325.1 uncultured Acidiluteibacter sp. | reverse complement strand
AATTAGTTAGTTTTATGGGAAAGGCAATTACGAAAGTGATTGCCTTTTTTTGGTTTGAGAAATTGCTAAAAAAAATGAAGGGCCTAGGTGTAATAAACCATTATATTTGAGGCATACCTTATTTCTGATGGAAACTTTTTTAATTGCAATTGCCGTTTTACTTCTTACTGTTTGGCTAATTTCCCTAGCACTGAATTTACATTACTTTGTTACTTCTAAGGGCACCGAGAAAGATGATGTGTTTTTTAACAAAACTAGATCATTCGAGGAAGCTTATGCCGATTTGATGGGGTTAGAAAAGCTAATGAATAAACAATATAACGCGGTAAGAAATAAAATAGCCTTCTATGAAAATAACGCAACTTTAACAGGCAGGAATTATAACTATTATTCGGGAAAAATAGAAGATGGATTTATAAAAATTTATCTGCATCAGTTTAACACGAAAAGAGAAGTTTTTGACAAACTAGATGTACCTGTAAAAAACCATTTTAAGTTGGTTTTTGGGTTTGTTGCGTTGATCATAACAATGATAGCTATTGGGTTTATCATTTCTTTAATCAACGACTTTTCAATGGTTCAATTTTTAATAGGGAGTATTTTAGTGGTTGCCTGTGTCCGGTTTTACATCTTGATTGTTTCTATCAACATGCTTTTCTTCTATCTGATTGTCAACTTTATACTTTATGCCTTTAAGATCGATTGCAGTAAACTGTATAAGAACACAGGTATTCTTCATTTTTTAACGAGTAATTGGAATAATTTTCAAGCTGGTGGAGGAACAGTTATAGGTGCATCAGCTATTGGAGCTTTACATTCATATTCAGGCGATGGTTTTGGCGGCTATGGCGGTGGTTCATTTGGAGGTGGCGGAGCAGGTGGGAGTTGGTAATAAAAAAAGGGTAGAAAATCTACCCTTTTAATAAGACTTATTAGTTAAAATTGACTACTGCTTTTTCATTTTTGCGCTAAAAGAACCATTACTCACAGAAATATTTCTAGTGCTGTCACTTCTCAGTGCATTAAAGGAGAAGGTTCCTTCAAAAACATCTGGTCCTATCTTAGAGAATCTAATCTGCCCATTAGTAGAATAATATAAACTAGTATCATCAAGACTATTAAAATCAGAAACGTAGGTGGCATAAAAAGGTGAATTTCCATCTAAACTATAGCTTGTGTCCTTCTTCAAAATAAAGTCAAGGTCATATACGTCAAAATCGATGCTTGTCTTAATTAAAGGTGTTAAAGCGAAATAATTATAATAACCAGAAAGGTCAATTGCGCCATTTCCAAAATAGCCAAAGGTGTCTAAATCACATTTTGGGTAATTAGTTAATTTACCATCAATGGTTGCTTTCATAAAGTAGGTTGCCTCCGGAGTTGATGGCTCTACTGTATCATCATCGTCCTCACACGAAAAAAAGAGTGTTGAAACTATGGCTAATAGTAAAAAGTTTTTAAGGTAATTTCTGTATTTCATATTTTAAAGTTTTAAGTTACTAAAATACAAATATTTATCAAATAACCGCCATCGCATTAATTTTATAGTTCAATTTATCATTAATTCTATATATAAATAGAATTGTTTGTTTCCAAGAGAGTTTTGAAACTCCCAAATGATTACTTGATAAATAAGTATACATTTGATTTGAACAGTCATTCAACTGAATGGTTATGGTAAAAACAATCGAGAAAAATGTCAGTAAAGGATACACGCATAAATATAATCGGAGCAGGAGTAAGTGGATTAGTAGCAGCCATCGTTTTAGAAAAAGCAGGTTTTCAGCCCCATATTTTTGAGCAAACCGATCGAGTAGGAGGAAGAGTAAAAACCACTACTGAGGGGAATGATGTATTCGATCATGGCTTTCAAGTACTATTGGAGGCCTACCCAATGGCGCAGAAATACTTGAATTACGATGCATTGGACTTACAGCCATTTATGCCGGGAGCAGTCATTTTTAACAATCAACAGCCAACCAAGTTTGGTGATCCTTTGAGAAATGGCAAATTGCTTTTCCCGACCATGTTTAGTCAACAGGCAACGCTAGCGGACAAAGTGAAAGTCTTTTTGCTGAACAACGAACTCAAAAAGCAATCTATTGAAGAGCTGTTTGAGAAAGACGAAACCACCACGCTAGACTATTTGCAAAAGAGAGGCTTTTCAGAAACCATTATTAATCAATTTTTTCAGCCGTTTTTTAGCGGTATATTTCTAGAAACGGAGCTCCAAACTTCTAGTCGAATGTTTGAGTTTGTTTTTAAGTTATTTGCCGAAGGGCAAGCAAGCGTTCCGAAAGCAGGAATTGAAGCCATCCCACAACAATTAAAGGCGCAGTTAAAACATACAACCTTCCATTTTAATGTAGCAGTAAATAAGGTAGATACAAGTGGATTGACCATTGATGGATTGCCTTTAGTAGAAAGTGATTATACCATTGTTGCAACAGAAGCTAGTCAGCTAATTTCTAACCTGAACAACCAAATGACAGCGTGGAAATCCTGCTATTGCTTCTACATGGAGGTTGAAAATCAAGTAATCGACGAACGCCTTATTGGGCTTATCCCAGGAAAAAACCTGATTAATAACCTGCATTATGTAAATTCACTGACGGGTGGAAACAAAAATGTGCTATCTGTAACGGTAATTGATGATCAAGGTCTAACTCAAGATCAATTGGTAAAAGCCATTTCAGACGAGTTGAACCATTTATGCGGCATTTCAGTTTCAAAAGTGTTAAAGTCATTTGTAATACCGAAAGCACTACCACAGCTAGATAATATTCAATATGAGTTACCTGCAACCGAAACACAATTACTCGAGAATGTATTTTTAGCGGGCGATGTACTATTAAATGGTTCGC
>CBFHZL010000190.1:0-2890 GCA_965660325.1 uncultured Acidiluteibacter sp. | reverse complement strand
AGAAATAACTTGACCTGTAGAATTAGTAAGAGAAATAATTATATTGTTAAATGTAGCATGTATGTGCGCTTGACCTACAGCTTCAACCTTAACAATTCTTTTCTTCTTTGCAGTTGATTTTGCCATCTTATACTTATTTACTATTTAGTAGCTTTCTTTTTGTTTGCAACAGTCTTTTTCTTACCTTTTCGAGTACGAGCGTTATTCTTCGTCTTTTGACCTCTTAATGGTAATCCAACTCTGTGTCTAACTCCACGATAACAGCCGATATCCATCAAACGTTTAATGTTTAATTGAGTCTCTGATCTAAGAGCACCTTCCACTTTCAACGTGTCACCAATAATCTTTCTAATAGCAGAAAGTTCATCATCATTCCAATCTTGAACCTTTGTATTAAAATCAACTTTAGCTTCAGTTAATATGTTTTGGGCAGTCCTTCTACCAATACCATAAATGTATGTTAAACCGATTTCACCTCTTTTGTTCTTCGGTAAATCTATACCTGCTATCCTAGCCATATATGCTTAATTTATTTCTTAATTATTATCCTTGTCTTTGTTTGAACTTAGGGTTCTTTTTGTTGATCACGTAAAGTTTACCCTTTCTTCTTACAATTTTGCATTCCGCACTTCTTTTCTTAATTGATGCTCTTACTTTCATGTTTTCCTAATTTTCAGGGGCGCAAAGTTATGATTTTTATTTTATTATTTATACCTATAACTAATTCTTCCTTTAGTCAAATCGTAAGGTGACATTTCAACCTTAACTTTATCACCAGGAAGAAGTTTAATATAGTGCATTCTCATTTTACCAGAAATATGGGCAATGATCTCATGACCATTCTCCAATTCAACGCGAAACATTGCATTAGATAACGCTTCAACAATTACTCCATCCTGTTCTATCGACTTTTGCTTAGCCATAAATAACTATTCTATTTTTTATTTAATGCGTCTTCAATAATACTATGATCAGACAACACTTCTGCTTTTCCTTTTCTTACAACAACATCATGCTCAAAATGAGCAGATGCTTTGCCATCGGCAGTTACAATTGTCCAACCATCATCTAGTTGCTTTACTGCACGTCCTTTTAAATTGATCATTGGCTCAATAGCAATCACCAATCCTTCTTTCAATAAAACACCAGCACCACGTTTACCATAATTAGGGACCTCGGGTGCCTCATGAAGCTTTTTGCCTAAACCATGACCTACTAACTCTCTTACAACACTGTAGCCGGAATTCTCAGCATGGTTTTGAATAGCAAAACCAATATCCCCAACACGGTTTCCTGCAACAGCAGATTGAATACCAAGATCTAAACATTCTTTGGTTACTGACAAAAGCCTCTTAACTTCTGGACTTACTTCTCCAACTTGAAAAGTGTATGCTACATCTCCATAGAATTCATTCATTAGAACCCCACAATCAATGGATACAATATCACCATCATCAAGTACAGACTTCTTTGGAAGCCCATGTACTACTTCAGAGTTAACCGAAGTAAGAAGAGTACTTGGACAACCGTACAACCCCTTGAAACCAGGCACAGCACCATTATCTCTAATAAACTCTTCAGCAATCTTATCTAAATCGGCAGTAGATACCCCAGGCTTAACCAGAGTACCAACCATTGCCAACGTTTTGCAAACTAATAAAGAACTTTGTCTCAAAAGATCAATTTGATCTTCCGTTTTTAAATACATCATTAACCGGCCATATTTATGCTCGAACGACCTTTAATCCGTCCAGATTTCATTAAACCGTCATAGTGACGCATCAATAAATGACTTTCTATTTGTTGTAATGTATCTAATATAACTCCTACCATAATTAAAAGAGAAGTACCACCAAAGAATTGAGCAAACTGAGCGTTTACTCCAAATATTCCTGCAAAAGCAGGTAATATAGCTACCAAGGCCAAAAATATAGAACCCGGCAAAGTAATTCTTGATAAGACATTATCTAAAAATTCCGCAGTTCGTTTACCCGGCTTAACTCCCGGAATAAATCCTCCATTCTTTTTCATCTCATCGGCCATCTGATTAGGATTAACCGTAACTGCAGTATAGAAGTATGTAAAAGCGATAATCATTAAAGCAAAGACAAAATTATACCAAAACCCTGTATAATCACTTAAAGCAGCAGCAATTCCTGATAAACTTTCACTATCGGAAAAACCAACAAGTGTGATAGGAATAAACATAATTGCTTGAGCAAAAATAATCGGCATTACACCAGCAGCATTTACTTTCAATGGAAGGTATTGTCTAACACCACCGTACTGCTTGTTTCCAACAATACGCTTTGCATACTGCACAGGAACTCTACGAGTACCTTGAACGAGGAGTATTGTTCCTACAATAATAACTAGCAGTAAGACAATCTCTACTAATAAAATAACCAAACCACCATCTTTTAACCTTGATGCGAATTCGGCAACAAAAGCAAATGGGAGATTAGCAATAATACCAATCATAATAATCAAAGAAATACCGTTTCCAATGCCTTTTTCAGTAATACGTTCACCTAACCACATTACGAACATAGTACCTGTGATGAGTATAACTACAGTAGTAAACCACCAAAAGAACGTATCCGGTCTTACCATAGCACCTCCACCTGTAAATTCAGGAACCTGTGAAGCAATGTATCCAGGAGCCTGGAAACCAACAATGGCTATTGTAAGGAAACGAGTAATTTGGTTGATTGTGCGTCTACCACTTTCGCCTTCTTTCTGAAGTTTCTGGAAATAAGGTATCGCAATACCTAGTAACTGAACTACAATAGAGGCACTAATATATGGCATAATACCCAAAGCAAAGATTGATGCTCTTGAAAAAGCACCTCCAGCAAACAAATCTAACAAACCAGCGATACCACCACCG
>CBFHZL010000189.1:0-2915 GCA_965660325.1 uncultured Acidiluteibacter sp. | reverse complement strand
AAATGGGCAGTGCACTGAAGGAGTAAATCGAGTGAACTCAGTTTTAACTTTTAACCAGAGAAATGAAGTGAAAGCGCTCGCTCAATGGGATGAAAATAAATACTTCAATGTGTGGTTAGTTAACTCCATTCGTTCTGGTGGTGGTACAGGCACCACTTTGGGTTATGCACAATTTCCATTTTCCACGAATGGGTCTTCTTTAAACACATATGGTATTGTAGTAAGAAATGATGAGTGGGGTGGAATTGGTACTGCTTCTGGAGGAAATGGTCGAACCGTTACGCATGAAATGGGACATTGCTTTAATTTATTGCACACCTTTCAAAGTGGTTGTGGGTCAAATTGTTCAAGTAGCGGTGACCGAATTTGTGATACACCACCAGCAGCCAACGAGACATTTGGTTGCAACCTCTCAAATAATACTTGCTCCAATGATGCTTCTGGTCCCTCATCATTCTCAAGCAACGTGCCTGATCAATTGGAAAACTACATGAGCTATGATGATTGTCAGTATATGTTTACGCAAGATCAAGTAAACGTGATGCGATCTACTTTATCATCTGCCGCTTATCCCTGGTTGCAGAATTTGGTGTCAGCATCAAACTTGGTCGCAACTGGTACTAATAATGGATACACTCCACAAGATTGTCCTCCAATTGCACATATTGAAAGTCCAAATGCGGTAATTCTTGCTTGTGTTGGTGATACTGTAACGTTTGGTGATAACTACACCTACAATGGTCCTGTGCAATCATACAACTGGACTTTACCAGGTGCAACTCCTTCTACATCCAGTGCAGCTAATCCATCAGTTGTATATACCTCACCTGGAAAGTACAATTATACGTTTGCTGTGAATGGCCAAGGTGGTACATCTTCTCAGTTTATTTCTCAGAATGTTGTCATTACAGATGGTGCAAATACACCTTATGATGGCGTACTTTATGAAGAAGATTTTCAAAATGCGTTGCGAGTTTTTAATGAATATATCGTTGAAAACCCTACGGGTTCAACGAAATGGGGGAGAACATCGACAGCAGGATACAATAGTACTGCAAGCTTTAAGCTAAATAATAATGCACGAAGCGGCACTATTTTTACACAAGCAAATGGTGAGATAGAATCATTTATTACACCACCGATTGATATGACTAATGCTGCTAACCCAAAGTTAGAGTTTAAGATTGCTTACCAGAGAAGGTCAACTTCTTCAGGAGATAATATTGATATTCAAACATCAATTGACTGTGGAAAAACATGGACCAATAGATGGAGTTTTACCAATTCAAACATCGTGGGTTCAAATGGTATCAGCCAGGCAGACTTTACGCCAACTTCATCTTCTCAGTGGACGACTGCTTCTGTGTTTACCTTCCAAGGTGGACTAAACGGCCAGCCGAATGTAATGTTTAAGATCAAGTTTAATTCAGCTGATGGAAATAATGCTTACATCGATAATTTAAAAGTATTTGGAACACCAATTGTAAGTGTGAATGAGAATAGTTTGAATCAGTTCAACATGTCTGTATTCCCTAATCCAACACGTGCTAATTTTACGCTTCGATTTGATAATACAACTTCTTCGCCTGTTAACGCATACTTAACTGATTTAACAGGTAAGCGATTAAGAAATATATTATCAGCTGCTAACCTTTCAGTTGGTAATCAACAACACGAGGTTTCTACCAATGGACTTCAATCAGGAATCTACTTTGTTGTAGTAGAACAAGGAGGAAGTAGAGTTGTGAAAAAATTGATCGTTCAATAATATTTGAATGACACTGTAGTTTTAATCAAAAAGGAGAGCGCTTGCTCTCCTTTTTTTGTTTGTCAAATGGCCTATATTGTTGCTTTAGTGTGCCTCTAACCAGTTGACTGCATCATTCATTTCTACGGTAAGCGGAACTTCCATTTTTACGGCATTCTCCATTTTATCTTTGATAATGGACTTAATTTCTTCTAATTCCTCTTTTAGCACATCAAAAACCAATTCATCATGCACTTGCAGAAGCAGCTTTGATTTAAACTTCTTTTCTGCAAATGCTTTATGGATGTCGATCATTGCTAGCTTAATAATGTCAGCAGCCGACCCTTGAATAGGTGCATTGATAGCATTTCGTTCAGCAAATCCCCTTACCACTGCATTTCTAGCATTAATGTCTGTAAGGTATCGTCGACGTTCCATAATCGTTTCTACAAAGCCTTTTTCCTTTGCAGTAGCCACAGCATTATCCATATAGGCTTTTATGCTCGGGTATTTATTAAAATAACTTTCGATAATCTCTGCCGCTTCACCTCTCGGTATATTTAGCCGCTGAGATAATCCAAAGGCTGAAATGCCGTAAATGATTCCAAAATTGACCATCTTGGCTTTACTTCTCATTTCCCTATCCACTTCATTGATGTCTACTTCAAATACTTTAGCTGCAGTTGCTGCGTGAATATCTGCACCACTTTTAAAAGCATTGATCATACTTTCATCCTTACTTAATGCGGCGATAATCCTCAATTCAATTTGAGAGTAATCTGCCGCAAGTAAAGTATAGTCTTCATTTTTAGGGATAAATGCTTTTCTAATTTCTCGGCCTTTTTCCGTTCGAATAGGAATGTTTTGCAGGTTAGGGTTAGTAGAACTTAACCTACCTGTTGCGGCAACTGTTTGCATATAGTTAGTATGAAGGCGATGCGTATTTTCATTCACCAATTCAGGCAAAGCATCAACATAGGTTGATTTTAACTTTTTAAGTGATCTATATTCTAGAATAACCCCTATGATTTCGTGTTTATCTGCTAACTTAGACAAGGTATCCTCGGAGGTAGAGTATTGGCCTGTTTTGGTCTTTTTAGCCTTCTCAGTAATGACCATTTTTTCAAATAAAACCTCTCCCAGCTGCTTTGGAGAGTCTACATTGAAT
>CBFHZL010000188.1:0-2955 GCA_965660325.1 uncultured Acidiluteibacter sp. | reverse complement strand
AATGTAAATCCCAGTGCATTTCAGTATAATATGACTGTTACTGCCAGCTTAGATGTAAACTGTGCTGAACTTACCAACCCATCTAATAAACTAGGCGCATTTGTTGGTGGTGTTCTGAGAGGTACTGCAAGTACTTCCAATGTAATAAATGGAAAGTATATAACTACCATGTCTGTATATAGTAATGCAGTGAGTGGAGAAATGGTAAATTTTCAGTTCTACGATGTTGCTTCAGATTCTATATATATGAGCGTAGACAGTGTATTGTTTCAAGATAATGCAATTTATGGTACGCTAGCCTCTCCATTTATTGTAAAAACAAATAATGCACCAACTACACTTTCGATTTCAAATGATAGTATCCAAGAAAACATAGCAACTGGTCAAGTTGTTGGTACGCTCTCTACAGTTGATGCTGATCAGAGCCAGAGTCATACATATACACTTGTCTCAGGTGTTGGATCAACTAATAATAACAGCTTTTCAATCGTGAATAGTCAATTGATAGCCAACTTTGTAGCTGATTTCGAAAATAAGAATAGTTACACTATTCGCCTGAGAACTACCGACTCTGAAGGATGCTTTTTGGAGCGTCAATTAGCAATCATTGTTAAGAATACCAATGATGCACCGTCAGCAATTGCATTGTCCAATGCAGCTATTGATGAGCAAATGCCTGCCAACTCAGTGATAGGAATGCTTACAGCAACTGATCAAGATGCCAATGAAGCATTTACTTTTTCATTAGTGAGTGGAGCCGGTAGTACTGATAACAGCAAATTCAATGTTTTTGGGAATTCACTTCGAGCAAATCAAGTATTTAATTTTGAAACTCAGTCTACTTTCACGATCCGAGTTCGAGTAACTGACCGTGCAGCAAATACATTTGAAGATAGCTTGTTAATTATTGTAAATGATTTGAATGATGTGCCAACAGATTTGCTATTGTCAAAAGATAGCGTTCAAGAAAATAGAGCGCAGAACTTTTTAGTAGGAACACTCTCAACCGCAGATGAAGATGCTGCTCAAACACATACATACGCTTTCGATAATATTCCTGGTAATGATAATGCCAACTTTTTAATTGTAGGCAACCAACTAAGGACTAGCACTGTTTTTGATTATGAAGGAAGGAAAGAATACTTTGTATATGTTCAAACGAACGATTTAAATGGTGGATTATATACCAAGTTGCTGACAATAAGAATTATCGATGCGAATGATGTGCCAACAGATTTGCTTTTAAGCAATGCAAGCGCCAATGAAAATATGCCTGCTGGCTTATTTGTTGGTAAGTTAAACACGTTGGATCAAGATACTTTTCAGCTTCATACCTACACTTTGACTAACGGAGTAGGTGACGCTGATAACGCTGACTTTACAGTAAGAAATGACTCCTTATTTACGGCAATTATGTTGGATAAGAATCTAAAACCACAACACAGCATTCGTATTGCTACGGATGACCAAAACGGTGGTGTCTTTAGTAAAGCCTATACCATCTTTGTAAAAGATGTCAATAACCTGCCATCCAGTATCTCGCTATCAAATGCTATTTTTCCTGAAAATACGCCTATTGGAGGCCAAGTTGGAGTGCTTAGTACTGTTGATGCCGATTTAGGGGATGTTCATACATACTCTTTGGTAGCAGGAGCCGGTAGTACAGATAATAGCAGCTTTCAAATTGCAGGTGATCGACTACAGACCAGAGTAGCTTTTAATTTTAATCAACAGCAAGACTTTACTATTCGAATAGAAACAAATGACGGGTTTGGCGGAACATTTCAAGATACGTTTAATATTAGCGTAACCAATTCAAATGATGCTCCTACTGATGTGATTTTATCACCAGCTTCATTCAATGAAATGGTACCACAGAATACTACCATTGGTTTATTCAGTTCTGTAGATGCAGATAGCATGGATACGCATAGTTATAGTTTTGTTCAAGGCGCCAATGATAACAGCTCATTTGTTATTTCAGGCGATCAGTTAAGAACGCAAGGCCAATTTGATTTTGAAACAAAGCAACTATATATAATTGAAGTTAAAACCACTGACGCCTTAGGGTTAAATTATACGCGCCAATTAACGGTAAACGTACTCGATAGTAATGACACTCCAACTGCTATAGCGCTATCTAATGATAGTATTGATGAACAACAGCCTGTAGGGACATTTGTGGCAAATTTATCAACTTCTGATGCTGATGCTGCTGACAGTTTTACGTACTCCTTAGTTGCAGGACAAGGAGCTTCTGATAATGGATTGTTTCGAATTAATGGACAATTTTTAGAAACGGATTCTGTATTGAACTACAATAATCAGCGAAAAAGAAGCGTACGTATCAGAAGTACAGATACGGGAGGAAAGTTTACAGAAAAAGATTTTGTAATCAACGTGGTCAATAAGAATGATAACCCTACTGCTATATTGATTTCGGATACGACGATCATCGAGAATAGTGCTGTGGGAACTCGAATAGCTAGCTTTACTTCTATTGATGCAGACAATGCAGAGACTTTTACTTATACACTAGTAAACGGATTGGGAGATGCCGACAATGGCAAGTTTTCAATCCAGAATGACGAACTATTTTCAGCATCTACTTTTGATTTTGAAACAAAGAACTCATACAGCATCCGCGTAAGAACAACAGACTCAAGAGGTGGAATATTTGAAGTACCTTTCTCAATTGCGGTGCTTAATGCAAACGAACCTCCAACAAGTACTGACCAATCATTTAGTGTAGAGGAGAATATGCCAATAGGAAGTTTTGTGGGACAAGTTACCGTCGATGATATTGATAATGGCGATGTACTTACTTACCAATTAATCAGTGGTACGGCTCAAGTTTCGGTTGATCCTTCTACGGGGGAATTATCTACGGCATCCTCTTTCGATTACGAATCTGTAAGGTCTTATAATATTCTTTTACAAACTACTGATGCAGGA
>CBFHZL010000187.1:0-3004 GCA_965660325.1 uncultured Acidiluteibacter sp. | reverse complement strand
TTGAAGTTCGTATGGAAGATATTCCTTCTTCTGTACATTACAATTTTAACTTTCCTAAATCAATTGCTGAATCTTTTTTGTCCGGAATGAAAGAGGAAAAAAACGGTCCAAAGATAATTGATATCAAACAATATAAGAGAACAGTAAAAACTCGGAATACATTAAAAAACCTAAACACATACCAACCAAATCATCAAGAACTCTCAACTAAACACTACAAGCGAGTAGATTTATAGTATAATTGGTTAAAACTTTTGTCTAGTTGAGTAACGCTTCCTGCTTTTGCATGGAAGCGTTTTTTATGCGTTTCGATATACAAGAGCTAAAGCAACTAGTCCAAAGCCAACGCTAATCAATAGATTCAGAAAGAAAAAAAGATATAACCCTTGCTTAATTAATTGAAATGACTCGATACTAAACGTTGAAAATGTACTAAAACCTCCACAAAACCCAACAATGAGTAATAATCTCAAAATAGGCTGCTGCTCAATACGGTCAGAAAAATAAAAAACCAACAATCCAACTGCGACACAACTTAATAAGTTAGTAATTAAAGTACCAAAAGGAAACTTTGTACTAAAAGACTGAAATAACATTGAAATTCCATAGCGGACTACACTACCAAAACCTCCCCCGATAAAGATTGCTAGTAATTTAACCATGAAAAATATTAAATTTAAAAACCGTGTTAAAGTAATTTAGTAATGCCCAAGTCAGTTTAGCTATTATTATCCCCAAAACTGCACCTCCGAGAACATCTAACGGATAATGAACCCCCAAATATACACGGCTGTATGAAACCACTATGGCCCAAATAATCAAGAACGTATATATTGATCGGTTTTTAAGAGTCAGCCCCATAAATGTTGCAAGTGCAAATGTATTTGTTGCATGAGATGAGACAAAGCCAAATTTTCCACCGCACTTATTATTTACAAGATGAACTAAACCCTCCAATGACGGTTCGTGACAGGGCCTAAAACGTTCAAATACATTCTTAAATAATTGAACTGAAATCTGATCTGAAGCCACAATTAATAAAACGATAAAGAATAGAACATAGAACCCCTTTTGTCTGTATTTCTTAAAAAGAAGATATAACAATACCCCGTATAAAGGAATCCATTCTAACTTTCCAGATAAAAAAACCATAAGACTATCTAGATTAGGTGCACCTAAACCATTAAATATCAAAAAAAGGTCTTTATCCCAAGCAATCAACTGGTCAAGCATCTTCAGCAACCGTTAAATTTTTCCATAATAAATCCTTGAGCTCTGTCAGACCAACTTGGGCAACGGAAGATATGAAGATAGATGTAACGTCAGGCAACGTTGCCTTTATCTCATCTTTCAACTCCTCATCAAGCATATCAGATTTTGAAATGGCTAATATTCGTTTTTTATCTAATAATTCGGGGTTAAACTGCTTCAGCTCATTTAGCAATATGGTATACTCCTCAGCGATATCCTTACTGTCAGCAGGTACCATAAACAACAATAAGCTATTTCGCTCAATATGCCTCAAAAACCTCAATCCCAAACCCTTACCCGAGTGAGCCCCTTCAATAATCCCAGGTATGTCGGCAATTATGAATGACTTATAATTTCTATAGGGCACAATCCCTAAATTAGGAACCAAAGTCGTAAATGGATAATTAGCAATTTCAGGCTTAGCAGCAGTTACGACAGATAATAGAGTAGATTTTCCAGCATTAGGAAATCCGACTAAACCAACATCTGCTAGCACTTTTAATTCCAAGATTTTCCAAGCTTCACTTCCATCCTCTCCCGGTTGAGCATATCGTGGCGATTGATTAGTGGAGGACTTAAAATTAGTATTTCCTTGTCCTCCTCTTCCTCCACGCAATAACACATGCATTTGACCATCTTCAGTGATCTCAAAGTCCACTTCACCTGTTTCAGCATCTCTAGCTATTGTTCCAATAGGCACTTCTACAATCTCATCATTACCATCGCCTCCTGAGCGGTTATTGGCTCCTCCTCCTTCTCCCGGTCCTGCCGAAATATGTTTTCTATACTTTAAATGTAGTAAGGTCCATAGCTGAGAATTTCCTTTTAAAATAATATGACCTCCTCTACCTCCATTCCCGCCATCAGGGCCACCTTTAGCAGTTAAACGATCGCGATAAAAATGTGTTGAACCTCGTCCTCCTTTCCCAGATTTGAAAGCAATTTTTACATAATCAACAAAGTTATTCTCAGACATAGATTCAAATTTGCTGCAAATTTAATCTTTTAGGGGAGAACTGAAGTTTTATAGGTTAAATTTAAGGTTTGGTCTATTTTTTATGTTTTTGTAAAAAATAGGTGATAACTTTATGGGGTATTTAAATTGTCAATCACTGATCTTAAAAATTTTCTCATCGAACTGAATTTATTAATTATATTAGAAAGTGAAGAGGACACCTTTTTGCTTAGTGAACTCATACAAGAAAATTATCCCGACCCGATTTCTATCTTCCATAAAAGCACACTAAAAGGGGGAACAGAAACGCTAGAAGAAAATAACATTGATGCTGTTCTAGTTGATCTAACACTACCTGATGGCTATGGTTTATTTAGCTACACCAAGCTATTTCTAGACTTTCCTGACATACCATTCATAGTACTAACTGGTATTGAGGATGAATCTGTAGGAATTAATGCAGTAAAAAATGGAGCGCAAGACTTTTTGGTAAAAGGCAACTTTGATGGTATGCTCTTGAATCGCTCTATTCAATATTCCATAGAACGAAAAAAAACAGAAGATACACTAAGAAGAAGCGAGAATAGGTACAAGGCCTTATTC
Source organism: uncultured Acidiluteibacter sp. (assembly GCA_965660325.1). Classification (GTDB taxonomy): domain Bacteria; phylum Bacteroidota; class Bacteroidia; order Flavobacteriales_E; family Vicingaceae; genus Acidiluteibacter. Next base: position 195 of record CBFHZL010000187.1, on the reverse strand, counting down.
CATAACTCAAATGATGCAATCTACATGACTAACCAAGCAGGAGAGTTTGTTGACATAAATCCTTCCGGCTTAGAACTATTTGAAATTGATAAAAATAGACTTAATAGCTACAATGCAAATGATCTATAAACCGTAGAGTCTGAGCGAAAGGTATTGTTAGAATACATCGAAAAAAGCAATGGTGTAAAAGATTTT
>CBFHZL010000186.1:0-3060 GCA_965660325.1 uncultured Acidiluteibacter sp. | reverse complement strand
GGTTCTTCCATCGTAAAAAGTAATTTGATCACGATCTTCATTCGCTACTACAATTTCTAAGTCTTCTTCATTTGCTGATGAATAAACAAAAACACCATTTTCATCGGTTAAAATACTGTCAATGATTACACCTGCCGGACTCTTTACCCAAAGCTTTTGATTACCATAGGCCGTATTATTAGCTTGAACCACTCCTACTACACTATTGGCCATATTAGATTCTACTAATTGCTGAGTTGCGGCCTGAGCATAAGCGTATTGTTCTTCTAGCTCTTGTTGTTGTTTTTCTTCTATTACAGCTTGTTGGCTCATCAAAAGGTCATTAAGTGCATCTTCACTGATGGTTAGTGATGAATCAATTTGTTTGAGCTCACTATTCAAGGCTTTTAGTTCTTGAATTGATGACTGATTGCTATGGGTTTGCTCCATTTTGTTCGCCAGTACGGCAACTAATTGAGTAACCTTTTTAGCATTCTCTTGATTTAGCTGACCATTGTTAGATAACTGTGTCAACAAATCTGATTCAAGCGCAGCAAACGATTGCTTCAGCTGTTTCTCTTTTTGTTGCAGTTCATCATACTGCGTATTTTTCGAAACCTGATTTTTCTCAATAAGCTGTCGTTCATTAGCTGCTAAAACTACTATTGCATTTAATTCATTTTGAGCAGCTTCAGATAATTTAAATCCTGATTTTTTATTCAACTCCTCAATGGACGCTGCAACGGATCCCAATTCTGAATCATTTTTGGTCCAATCGGCCTGCGCTAATGCCTCAGTTAATTTTGTAATTTGTTGTTGTTTCTCTTTCTCACTTTTTAAAGTATCATTTATAATATCAGCTATAGCTTGATTCTTATAATTGGCAATAAGTGTTGCTTGTTTCTTACGATAAGTATTTAACTCCTTTCTATTTTGCTTAGCGTTATTTAAGTCATCAACTGTAAGTACATTAATGGAAGAATTACTTTCTAAATTCTCCTTACCATCCACCTTATTATTTATAGCCATCAAATTATCCATTGCAGGATTTTTTATTGATGACTTTATACTTTCTTGCTTAACTAACTCAGCTAATTGGCTAATATCAATGCTATTTTGAATACTTTGCTGTTCCATTATAGCCAATTGAGCAAGCTCATTTTTGTAGTCTTTTACTTCATTTAAAAAAGCAGAAGGCCGTTTTGAAAGTTTTGCAATTACATCTCTAGACAGCTGCTCTGCTAGCTTTTCTTTTTGTTTCGCATGCTGACTTGCGTTTATCTTATCGATGGCTAATGACAATTGGTTGATCTTCTCCGATTTCTTAGAGTAATACATACTTTCGTCGGCCAAAATCAATTCTTCTGTTTGCTTTTTAATCGACTGCAGTCGATTAGAACCATTTGATCGGATAAAAGCAATCGACTCACCAATAGAATCTTGCTCTTCTTGCAGATCTATAGCAGTATTTTTCAGTGCTACAAGTAAACTATTATTTTCATTCGCTGCGATTAATTCGCTCAACGCTTCATTTACGGTTTTTAAATCATTGGATTGCTTTTGCAATGATTGCTGCTCAAGTGCATATAGTGCATTTGTATTTTCTTCCTTTGACCGAATAAAATATAGTGCTTGGTCGGTTTTCCTTTGATCAGCTCTATTGGTTGATAAAAATCCAGTTGACTGATCTAGGAAGTACAAATCAAAGTCGTCATAAACGGTATTAATCGGCTCTGGGAGGTGAATAATTTCACCAGCTTGCTCAAAGAAAATATCTAAGCCTCCTAACGACTGATGCCCATCAGAAGTAAAATAAACACGACCATTAATGTAATGCGGGAAAGTTTCATTTGCTGCAGTGTTAATTGAATCTAACGGCGTAATTTTTCCAAAATCAACTCCATCAAAATCGATATAGTATACATCAAATCCCCCTTTTCCACCTTTAATATCCGACGCGAAGTATACTCTTCTATTCGCTTCATCATAATACGGATGAATCACATTGTATTTATCAGAATTAACAGGAAAAGGAGTACTTTCACTCCATCCATCATTACTTTTACTTAGGTAATAGATACCCATCTTATCTCCAATTATTTTTTCATTATTATTAGAAAAAAAGATAATAGATACATCCTTGTCAGCACTAATGGGACCGTCATATTTCGGTGAACTCAAAAGGGCTTCTTTACCTAATAGGCTACTTTTTAGCGAAGCTAATTTTAAATTACAGCTATCTACTCGATATAAATCAGTGTAAGGTTTATTGGTATACTCATCGAGTAATATAGTCCCCTCTTCATCATAACTAGCAGATAAAACATAGAGGTTATCTCCGACTTGTCTTACGCCATACATATCCACTGAATCAGCAAAGCAGGTAGCGAAAACACGGTATGTTTCTCGTTGTGAAAACACCAAAGAACTATACGCCAAACACAGGATAAGAAGGTAATTTCTCAAAAACATAATCTAGTGGATATTTAATTATGATTAGTTAAAGAAACGTGGGCTCTGAAACTTACTTCTTAAATTTTCATTGATTCTAAATCGGATCACTAACTCATGCGATTGAACTGAAACCGTATTTAAGGTTGATGTTGGAATTGAGTAAGCATAACCAAAATAGAGTTTTTTATTGATGTCATATCCAAGAATCAATCCTGCGTTACTGTCCCACTGATAAGACAAACCAAAATCAAACATCTTGTCATAAGTAAAAATAGTGTTTACTTCTAAATACAATGGGACATCTTCCGTGTACCTAGTTACCAAATTGGGACGAATGTCTAATGTGCGACTCAACGGAAAATCACCCCCCACATACCCAATAAAGCTGTTGCTCGATAGATAATCTGTCATATCAGCATTTAAGAATTTAGTTTGAGCAACTCTAGGCTGAGACAAACCAACGTAAAACTTTCGGCTGTAGAATAACACTCCCCAACCTCCGTCAAATTGCGTTCCGGTAGATAATTCTCTTGACATGTTCGGATCGTCTAGTCGTGTGGTGGATAAAGATGGCAAATCAATGTTTACTGATGAAGCCATTGCTTTTATTCCAACTGCTAAGCGATA
>CBFHZL010000185.1:0-3120 GCA_965660325.1 uncultured Acidiluteibacter sp. | reverse complement strand
TCTAAGTTACAAGCTCATTTTGTCGATTCTTCTAAACAAATTGAATCTTTTTCACATTTAAATGATACAAGTGATAGTTTCTCTATTCTCTTGGGAGGTGGCACAAATACAAAAGGAGTAAATCAAAATAATGATAAAGCTTCTGCAGGTACATACACAATTCCTTTTGACTGTTTATTAACAATAGCAATGAAAGGTGGTGATGGTGCAGGTGGATCAGGATCTGCAGGAGGAAGTGGAGCAACTATTAATGCTACTTATGTTGTAAAAGCTGGAGATATATTATACTATGCAATAGGCTATAGTAGTGCACCTGGTTACAACTCTTCAGGTGGCGGAGGAAGTTCAGGGATGTACCTAAATGATACATTGCTAATGGTTGCAGGAGCAGGTGGTGGTGGTGACAATACCTCAAGTACAATTGGGTTAGGAGGGAATGCCACAATTAGCGGAGATAATGGTACAGGATCAAGTCCTGGTGCAGGTGGAGATTTAGGTAGTGGTGGATACACAGGCGCAGGAGATCCTTCATACCCAAACTCTGCAGGTGCAGGAGGAGGGTTATTTTCATCAGGTCAAAATAGTCCTACCTCAGATGAAGGCCAAGGAGGGAATAGTGCTGATTTGGATTTATCAGATGGTATTAGCTTAGCATTAGGAGGAAGTAGAGGAGCATCCGGAGGTTCATCAGGTGGAAATGGATTTACTGGAGGTGGTGGAAGTGGCTCATTTTACTCAGGAGGCGGTGGTGGATACTCAGGAGGAGGTTCTTCCGGTTCATCAGGAAGCGCAGGCGGCGGAGGATCCTATTTAAATTCTTCATTAGATTGTTTTGTTTCGGGAACAATTACACCGGGTGTTGATGGTGGTGGAGGTTCTGCAAATAATTATGGCAGTAATGGTTACATCAAATTAACTCTTTCTAGAGATTTTGACAATGATAGGGTTGCAAATACTTCAGATTTAGATGATGACAATGATGGTATAATAGACTCTGAAGAATGTATCCCCTTTTCAAGTTCAATTAGTATTTCCGATGCTGATTCTGCAACGTTTACATTACCTTCAGGTAAGCTGAATACTATTCTAGATATTTATAGCTTGGATAACTCTTTTCATATATTAGTAAACGGAGTAGATTTGGCCGGGGAAATACAATTTACAGTGTCTAGTACAGGTAATGTTGTGAAGTTTGATGATGGATTTGGTTATGACCAAAATGGGACTCCTACTATTTGGTCTTTAGGGGGTTCAGCTTCTGATGTAGATTTAAGATTAGAAATTAGTGAAGATGGTGTTATTTCATTGTTAGGAGCAAAAAATGGAGGTGGAACTCTAGAAAATTTAAATTTCGCAATTACACCAACCCAAGCATTATGGAAAATAGGTACATCAAATACAATAACACTTACACAAGATATAGATGGGCCAACATTTTTGATAGGAGATATTTATACAACTACTTGTGATACTGATGGGGATGGTTTAAGTAATCATCAGGATATAGATTCTGATAATGATGGTATTGAAGATAATATTGAAGCTATGACTACTTCATCATATACATCTATGTCCGGAAGTGATACAGACGCAGATGGACTAGATGATCAATATGATACGGACAACTCGGGAGTTGCTATTACTTTATGTGATAAAGATAGTGATGGAATATATGATTTTTTAGATGCTGACACTGATGGAGATGGCCAAGCAGATTGGATAGAAGGTTTTGATGATGATATGCATGGAGCTTCAGAAAATGGTGATGCTTTAAACGACTTAATAAAAAGAGTCGATAACTTTAATAACGCAAGTGGTAACAGCAGCTACTATGATAACTCAGCTGATAGTGATTCAGATGAAATTCCTGATTGGTTAGAAGATACCGATATGGATTTAATTCCGAACTTTTTAGATCAAGATAGCCCATTTTTTTATGATAGTAATTTAAATGGATTAATAGACTTATTTGACCCATCATCATATGGCGTAAATAGTAGTTTTCCTGATAGGGATTTAGATGGTGAGCCTGATTGGAGAGATGATGATAACGCGACGACACTCCCAGTTACATTATTAACTTTTGAGGTAGATAAAAACTTAGAGGATGTATTTTTATCTTGGGTTACATTGTCTGAAATTAATAACGATTACTTTATGATTGAAAAATCACGAGATGGTTTTAATTTTATTGAAGTTGGAAGAGTTAATGGTGCGGGTAATAGCACTGGTAAATTAAATTATAGGCTGATTGATGAGGAACCATATAAAGGGGTTTCTTATTATAGATTAAAACAAATAGACTTTAATGGAGACTTTTGGTACTCAGATTTACGTGCTATAAACTTTGAAATATTAGATTTTGAAAGCAAAACCAGAATTTATCCTAACCCTACAAATGGAGATCAGTTATTTCTAGAATTGTACACGAAAGAAAGTGGTCAATTGGATTTGCTTATAAGTTCTATGAGTGGAAGAGTAGTAACTCAACGTACAGTTATCCTTGATGGATTACCTACAAATTATGAAGTTGAGCTGTTAAGAGGAATAGAATTACCTAAAGGATCCTACATTATCTCCTATACCTTAGATGATAAATCAATTGGAAGTAAGCAATTTATGGTAACTGAATAAATAGTTACTCTAAAACGGCAATTTGGATAGGTCTACATTTCCGCCAGTTAAAATGAGTCCCAGACGTTTTCCTTTAAAGTAACTAACATTTTTAAGGACAACTGCGAGAGGAACTGCACAAGAAGGTTCAATGACAATCTTTAATCGCTCATAAATTAACATCATCGCGGCAATGATTTCTTTATCTGAAACGGTATAAATTTCAGTTATATGATTCATTATAATAGGATAATTCAGCTTACCGACCGAAGTTTTTAATCCATCAGCAATTGTGTTCGGGTTAGTTTGTGGTATGTGTTTACCGGATTTCCATGATTGATAGGCATCGTCCGCACCGGATGGTTCACACCCAATTATCTTTGTAGATGGCGAATACGATTGGGTACTCAAAATACTTCCCGCCATTAATCCACCGCCGCCGATGGGTGCTAAAAGGTAATCCAGTTCATCAACTTGTTCATAAAGCTCTTTCGCACATGAAGCTTG
>CBFHZL010000184.1:0-3159 GCA_965660325.1 uncultured Acidiluteibacter sp. | reverse complement strand
TCCGGTTGCTCTATCTCTAGCAGTATAAGGAGTACCAGATCCACCTAATGTTACAAGGTTAACACCGAAGTTCTCTAAAATTGGCTTCCCGTTGATCATTGGACCATTATAGTCTTTTCCAGAACCATATCTAAAGTCAATAGTAGCAGTTACCGCATGACGTTGGTCATAAGTATAAGGCAATATTGTTCTTAAGTTTGGCTGACCTGTATTTACCAAGTTTAATGAAGTAGTGGTAGAAGACCCTGTACCTTCCGCAAATTGTATAGTATAACTTGCTTTGAACTGAATATTCTTTGTTCTTCTTAAATCATAAGTTAAAGTTGCACCCTTTACTGTACCAAAGTCAATGTTATCATATGTTAGGTAATCTACAGGGAAAGCACCAGTTAGTTTTCTAACTTGGATCATGTCTCTTTGTTCTCTGTAGAAAGTAGACAATGTAAGTGCAGATCGTTTATTCAAAGCCTGCTTGAAACCTAACTCATAATTAATGGTCTTTTCAGGACGCAAATTTGGGTTATTTGTTCTGGTCGTTGCAGTTAAACTTTGCATATACTGATAATTAATCAACTGAAGTTCATTATTAGTAGAAGGACGTTGAGTTAAGATATCATAGTTTGCAAAGAACGTTGCTTCATCTGAAATTGGAAAAGAGAATGAAACCCTTGGCATTACGTTAACCTGAGGCTCATAGTCTTCGAAAGAATTCTCTCTAAGAGGGTTTGTCCCTTCTTCATTATCAGAATCTCCAGATACTAAATCAGGATTCTGCAACCATGGTGCAATAGAACCAGCAGCATAAATTGACTGAGGGTTTTCAATCTCGATACCGTTGGCATTGAAAAAAGCATCTCCATCTCTATACCCTGTAATGCTACCACTATAAGGATCTTCTAAATTATCTGTATACACAACAAAATCATCACCAATATTTCCAGGAATTGAATTAATTAAACCCGAATTAACAGAACCGTCAGTTTTAATGGAACCTACAGTTCTGATTGGCGCAAGAGAAAACTGATCTTTCAAAACAGGCTGGTTTGCATCGAATCTATCGACACGAACACCCAATCTTAAGATTAAGTCGTCAAACTTAAACTTATCTTGCACGTAACCAGAAACATAAATAGGTTGATACGGTGCTATGAGACGCGTGTTATATCCGTTATCATCAACATCGTTAAAAAAGTCGTTTAATGATACATTATTTACTTTATCTCCCTTATAATCATACCCATAATAAGCCATATTTGCAGCGTTTGCAGGGTTGATCAACTGATCAGCAGAAAACCAATCTATATTATAAAAGTCAGGATCATAAGAATCAAAATCAATAAAATCAGTTCCGCTCACATCTAAACCTAACTCCTTTCTCATATTATAAGCAAAGGCAGTTCGGTTCTCATCACCTGCGTATCTTCTTCCAAAAATAACGTTAGGATACTGAGGCTGTGAATAATCAATTGTGTAGTTCAAAGTATCGATCTCTGTAATATGAGAGTTAACTGAGTTTCTACCAATTGTCCACAAACCGTGAGGATTCAATGCATAAGAACGCTCAATTCGTTGCTCATACTCAAAACCAATTAATAGTTCGTGACTTTTAACCTGAGCAGACGCATAACCTGAAACCCTAAACTGATCTCTTTCTGTTTTTTGATACAAGTTCTCTACATCACCTACTGACGACCACATAGAGTAAACAGAATTCGGCATTCTACCATTAATTAAGCCATTATTTCCTACCAGGTTATCAATCGTATTTAACTCTTCAGTAGTATAAAAGTCATACACATTTGAAGTGTAATTAGAAAGAATCGGATTTATATCACTTGGAGTAAATCTATATGCTATTGGATCAGTAAATCCATTTAGGAACCTCCCTTGGATGGTTTGAGGATTATTTGGATCTCCGTATAATGTTCTTGTTTCTACTTGTCCAAAAGAATTTTCGAAATCAGCCTCAAATTTACCTACGTAACCGTAATTAAATAGATTATCTTGATGCTGCTCGCTTTGACGCGTAAAGTTTGCCTTGGTATAATCGACCTGAACACTAAAGAATGCATTTTTGATAAGAGAAGCAGACTCGGCTTCTTCTTCAGCAGTAGCATCTTTGAAACTTTGTTGGTAACGAGCAAATACTCTAAAGTCATTTCTTGTAATCTCAGGGTTATTTTCCCAGTTATATAATGAGAATGCATCTCCTGCACCACCGCCACTTCTTACTTCAGGGTGGCTTACATTATAATCAAAAGATCCACCAATGGTAATTTTAGATGTTTCAGATGTATTAAAATCCAACTTACCAGATAAATTAATACGTTGTAGCCCTGTATTTTTTCTAAAACCTACGGTTTCGAAATCATTTGCTCTTAAAAATTCTGCGTTATTTACGGTACCACCACCATCAACAAAACGGTAAGGGTTGGCTTTAAGGTCATCCAAGACATCATCCTTAACCTTATAAATATCTACTGCAGAACCTCTAGGGTCAACTACAGAACTCAATTCACCAGATAATAAATAACCTACAGGAGCAGAAATAACCTTCCCGTCTTCGTCCTTTTTTGGAAACATAGGACCACCAACTGAGAAACCCAATAAGTTAAACCCATAATTATCCAAACCCGTTACTTCGTTTTCTCCAGTTCTAAACCCTGAAGTCAAATATTCTAAACTCCCAAAAGTGGTTTTGATTGCCTCTTTGGTTGTAATAATTGTCAAACCACCAGTCGCATCACCATATTGTGCAGGAATACCACCTGTAATTACACTTACTTCCCCAATTGCATCTTTAGGTAAGTTAGCAGAACCAATTACCTTAACACCATCAATGAAAGTAATAGAAGAACTTGATCTAGCCCCTCTAATATTCAAACCTGTACCTCCGTCATCTTTAGAATATACACCACCAATTGTTTTCGCAACATCTGCAGCAGAACGCACAGCCATCGACTTAATGTCTTCCGCACTTACTTTACCTCCTGTAGTACCTTTATCAATTTCAACTAACGCCTCTTTAAACGCGAAAACCTCAACTTCTCCAACAGAAACTCCAGGCTGCAGTCGTATATCTTGTTTTTTAACTTGATCCGAACTAACAACCACGCCAGTAATTTTTTGAGTAGTGTAACCTACATACGAAATCAACAA
>CBFHZL010000183.1:0-3228 GCA_965660325.1 uncultured Acidiluteibacter sp. | reverse complement strand
TTATCCAAAAAGAATACCGGTAATACTTTTTATATACTAGATGAACCTTCTACAGGTCTCCATTTCGAAGATATTCGAATCTTATTGGACGTTCTACAGCGTTTAGTTGATGCAGGAAATACGATTTTAGTAATTGAACACAATTTAGATATTATTAAAGTAGCCGATCATATTATTGATATAGGCCCTGAAGGTGGAGAAAAAGGTGGCACTATTGTGGCAGAAGGAACACCTAAAAAGGTAAGTAGCTCAAAAGTTAGTAAAACAGCACCCTTTTTAAGAGAAGAATTAAAAAATGGATAATGGATAAGGATAATCGGATTACGGAAAAGTTTGAGGATAAGAATTGGAATGAAATTAAATCCAATGACTCTTGGGCAATTTTTAAAATTATGTCTGAATTCGTAGAGGGATATGAAAAGCTCTCAAAAATAGGCCCTTGCGTTTCTATTTTTGGCTCCGCGAGAACAGAACCTGACCATAAATACTATAAAATAGCAGAGCAGCTTGCCTATCAATTGTGTAAAAAAGGATATGGTATAATTTCAGGCGGCGGTCCGGGCATTATGGAAGCAGCAAATAAGGGTGCACACAGTGCAGGAGGCAAATCAGTTGGATTAAATATTGAGCTGCCATTTGAGCAACACTTTAACCCTTATGTAGACGATGACAAGCGTCTAAATTTTGATTACTTTTTTGTTCGTAAAGTAATGTTTGTAAAATACGCACAAGGCTTTGTCGTTTTGCCAGGTGGTTTCGGAACATTGGATGAATTTTTTGAAGCCTTAACGTTAATCCAGACCAATAAGATTGCAAAGTTTCCAATTGTCTTAATGAGCAAGTCTTTTTGGGGAGGATTGCTGGAATGGATTAAAACAACACTACTTGAAACTAACAATTCCATAAGCAAAGAAGACTTAGATATATTTTACCTAGCTGATACGGTTGAAGAAGCAGTTGAATACATTGATGATTTCTATCAACAGTATCTGTTAAAACCTAATTTTTAACAGCCGACTCTTTTTAACAGAATTACGTTAATAACTTACGTCAGCTTTATAATTAGGTGACCTCTTAATATATAGATTTGTTACAGTTCTTATCAACAATTGTTCAAAACTTTAAATTATTACCTATACATATTATTTACCATGTATAGAAGTTGTTATAGAGTTTTAAACAATTACTTAACAAGATGCTAACAAACTTCTATACGTCATGACGAAATCAATTATTGTTCTTTTAAACCTACTAGGGCTGCTTATTTTTGAATTGTTTTACGGTGAAAATGTAACCGTATTACAAAAAACACCAGCTAAAATGGAAGTTGGAACAAGTGATACTATTTCAGTAGAAATTACTAAAGGCGACTTGACAGGTTTTGCAAAATTACAACAAGATATTCCTGAAGGATTCAAAGCTGAAATGATCAACTCTAAGAGTGGAACATTTTCCGTAAAGGATGATGTATTGAAGATTATATGGATATCGCTTCCTGCGGAGGAAACATTTGAGGTAACCTACTTACTAACAGCAGTATCTCCACAGGCCGGAAGTTATGAGTTAGCCGGAAAGTTTTCTTACATCGAACAAAATGAAAGGCAAAGTACAGACTACAGCTCGCCTGCTATTGTTATAGGTGCAGAAATTGATAATCAAATTTCAGAAGTAAAAGAAAATCGAAAAAATAAAAAAGAGAAAAAGACAAATCGAAAGGCTAAAATCGAAGTTGTTGGAGAAGGAGAAGACTTTGTTATTTCTAGAGAAATCAAATCTACTGAAAATGAAAACAAGCTTTTGGTTGAATTAACAATTGAAAAGGAAGAAATAAACAGTTTTGGTAAAATTGAAGAATATATTCCTCTCGGATATATTGCAACAGAAAATGTATCTAACGAGGGCTTTTTCTCTTTTAAAAATAACGTGGTTAAAATTTTATGGATGGCTTTACCATTTGGAGAATCAATAACTGTGTCTTATTATCTAGAAAGAAGTGCTATAGCCGATAACGTGAACAAAATCAGTGGTAAGTTCTCCTACTTAAAAGACGAGCAGACATTTCAAGAAGACCTTGCAGCTTCCGAAATACCAACTATTGAGGTGTCAAATAGTGAAGAAATCGTGCAAATGGAAGATCAAAATGAAGAAGAAGATATCGCTAAAGAAGAAGAAATTATAGATAAAATTGAGGAACCAATAGCTGCGAAAGAAATAGCTCCTGTAGAAGAATCAATCACAGAAGAGTCAATTACAGAGGAACCAATGACAGAAGAAGAAGTTGTCAAATCAACTGTAGAAAAAACAACAAATGAAACAGTAGCAAAGGTAACCCCTCAACCTACAAAGCCAATTGGTGAGCAAACAAAGAAACCATTAGAAGAGGTAGTAAGTAATATTCCTTCACCTGAAACGGGTATTTCCTATAAAGTTCAGATTGCTGCAGGTAAAAAAGAGGTAGCAACTGACTATTTTGTTACCAGACACAAAATCAATGAAAAAGTATCAATAGAATTTCATGAAGGTTGGAGAAAATACACCGTTGGTAAATACCCAGTTTACAAGCAAGCTAGAGATAAAAGAAACAACATTTGGGAAAATGACAATAAAATCTCAGATGCATTTGTAACTGCCTACAATCAAGGAAACAGGATTACAGTTCAAGAAGCCTTAATGATCAGCAAACAACAGTGGTTTAAATAACTATTCGATACTAAAGTTAATATTTGCAAAAAACGCGTATATTTAAATTCTGAATATAGCTAGCAAATACATGAAATCAAATTCTTTAATAGCACTACTGTCTTTTCTTTTTATCACATTTAATTCGATAGGACAAGTCAATACTGATTCTCTAGAAATAGAGCCCTTGAAGCAGAAAAAAATAACACCTCCAACCATTGGACTTGGAGTTGGTTTGATTTCTTTTTATGGTGATTTAAGGGACTATGATTACGGAAATCCATTCGTTAGCAATCCTGTATACGAGCTCTATCTTCATCAACCATTACTAGAGTATTTAAATCTGAACTTATATTACATGTTTGGTAAAATGCGCGTTGAAGAACGCCGTTTGGAACGAAATCTCAACTTTGAATCAACAGTGCGTGTAAGTGGATTGAGCCTAGAGTATAATTTTGGAAATTTCCTTAATCCACGAAGAAGTTTTAGCCCTTTCATAACTGCAGGAGTAGAAATGCTTGAGTTTAATTCAAAAACTGACTTAATTAG
>CBFHZL010000182.1:0-3253 GCA_965660325.1 uncultured Acidiluteibacter sp. | reverse complement strand
GTTATATTTGTAGGGTCTGCAATATAAATACCCCCTCCTTGAGGAATATTTGGACAACCAGATATTGCACAAACAAGATCATTAATCGCAGCATCTGAAACAAATGCTCCAGTCTCAAAGGTTTGACTGATTACTAATGTGTCAGAACCTATTGTACATTCTTCAGTATCTAAAATACCGTCATTATCGTCGTCGATATCATTAACATCCGCTACTCCATCACCATCGGCATCAATAATGCCTGTTGCTAAGGTAAAATAACTAATGCCTAAAAAGGATGCTCCCTCGAAGTAAAGGGTGTCGTTCGAGATAAAGCGGTTGAGGTTTGCTAGTTTAGCATTATTCATAGTAGGAGAGCTACTCTGCACTAATCCATAATTTTTAACATCTGTTGTAGAGCCCGGTATATTACCTAAATAAAACGCTAACTGAACGGAAACGCTATTATTATTCGATTGGGCTTTCCAAACTCGCTCTAACCGTTCATTAAAGCTTGCATTATTCACATCAATCGTATTTCTGGTAACTAATGAGCCATTATCATTACCCCAGATTAAATAATCTTTCTCATCTAAATTTGAAGTATTTAACATTTGAACAACGGCATCCGTATTCTGACTAATACTTTTTTGTTGATTTAACTCGATTGCACACTCTTCAAGACCTATCCCCGCAATATCATTATCATAAATATTACCTCCTGCTCCGTCAGCAGTAAATAAGATTGTTCCGTCACTATCCACGTAATCACGGTTTAAGGTAATACCATATTTTACTGCTAGATATGATTCTATTCGCTGAATTTCAATAGCTGTTAAGGCTTCGTTATAAATAATAACCTCCGCTAAAGCTCCAGCCAATTCCCCAGAATTAGTGGAATTATTACCTAAGATAAAGGAGCTAATTTCTCCTATTGCTCCAAAATCTGTATTGTAAGCTGTAGTTCCATTGTACAAAACCTGCTCATTTCCTGCAAGATTTACTTGGTAAGCCGAAACAAACGCACTATTGTTAGAAATCAAAGGAGATGCTGAAACTGTTGTTCCAGTTCCTTCGAATCTAAATCGAGGATTATTTGCTGTCTCACCCAAAAAGGTTCTTACATTGTTGGCTCCTCCATCACTTAAATAGGTATTTGCCGTATTGTTGGATTTCTTACCAACCAAAAAAACCGTTTCATTTTTTTGATTAATAGATGACCCAAAATCAACAGGCAAGGTCATGCGCTGGTTATCATTGTCTGAAAACACTAATCCCGGATTAAAATTAAATTCATCGTCTCTGTACACCGGACCAACATCTACCGCAGTTGCATCGTTTCCTAGAAAAGCCTTATTTCTCCATGTTTTAACAATCTGCCCGTCAGTTGCAGTAGAATTAGACGCATTTCTTGCTTCATCGTTCGCTTTATACCAACCGATTAAACCTGTAGAAACTCCTCCCGGACGATTTCCAAAATCAACAAGGATAGAGTCAATGACTTCAGGGCAACCAATTCTAGGTGATAAAAAGAACTTAATGATTCCACCAAATTCAATATCTTGTGCCGAAGGGATGTAATCGGCAAATAGCGTTGAGTCATGAGGAGTAAATGTTCCTGTTCCTGTTGTTGACCATCTAAAATTAGTCTCTTTATTGCCTTGAAAGTTAATTAATGTAATTCGACCCGGGTCAACATTCTCATTTGGAGTACAAGAAACATCTTGAGTTGCATTTACTATGTCAATTGAAAAGGTTGAATCTACAACAGGAATTGGAATCAATGTATCTAACGTAGAATACCAATACGAGTTAATTACATTCCCATTTCCAATACCGGAGAAAAAATCGCCTGACCATGAATGACACCCAACTGAGGTGGAGCCAATACAACCTGTCAAATTTGAACCTCCTCCAACATCGGTATCGTTCCAAAAGACAGCTGAAGAGCCACTAATTGGCAACTCTAAACTTATTTTTAATCCGTTGGGATTGGACTCGATATCTTGTAATGGAACTTGAGTTACATTGGATGCAAAAAGTAATTGTATAAAAATAGTATCACCCGCTGGCACAATATTCCCAGAGCCATCTCTACCATCCCAGGGTATACAATTAGCACCACGCATTAGAAGAGTTGTATTTATTAATCGATCGGAAGTTGAAGCTTGAAAACCGGGGATCCCATTTATTTCAAGATATACATTTGCACTACTTTCCCTATTCAAATCCACAATAATGCATTGATCGTCAGGACCACAACGCTGAATGTATAATGGTGAAACTGATCTAGTTAAAGCTCTAGCAGGAAATATGCTTGTATCAGGTGTGTTTAAAAAGATTTGATTTAATCTATTCAGAGCTACTGGTGGACTAGCGGCAGACTTCGAATCATCCGCAAAAACTCCAGTAGTACCAACTCCGTTTTCATTTGCAATAACATTAAAATAACCTGGAACAACTTCATCTAGCTCAATTTTTGTAATTATACTATCGGAAGTATAAATATGAAACTTAGAAGAATTCTCAGAAAGAGCAGCAAGACCTGCATTTGGAGCTCTATTTACAGTAGTCAACGACCATTGTCTAGACCACAATCTTCCGTCTATGGTTTCGGTTCCTTCAGAAACTGAAATATCAAAGTAATTAAACTCCATAGTAGCCCAAGTACAACCCGTATTGTCAAACATGGTGGTTTCGCTGTCATAATTAAACTCGAAATAATAATCTCCGTTTTGTGTTGGAGTGTGCGTAACTGGTGTATATCCCGTTGCTCCAACACCGTTAAATCCATCTGGTCCATTTACTGCCTCAGTATAGGTTCCAATATAGCCGGCGGTGGTAGAAGTTGTTAATCCGCCATTCCAATAAGGTATCCCTCCAGCACCAGAAGTAGCTACTACTACTCCATTAGGGTCTTTTAATCGCCAATGGACTCTCCTGCCTCCTGTAACTGCATTAGTGTAATCCCCATTTGCATTTGGTACACTATTACAATCCGTAAACCAAATCCTTCGTACATTAAACCCAAATTGGATGGACTCTGTATTAAAGTCCTTTATCGTAACATACATTCGTTCATCTGATGTAGAAGTAAAGGTGTAAGCAGGATAACTTCCATTAGTAGGATCAGAAATATAATTCACCAATAGCCCACCACTTTCGTCTCCCGCAGTGAGCCCTGTAAAAGTTGGCCAAACTGACCTTGTTCCTTCTGCATGAGTAACAGAGGAAATAGTACATAATAGTATTATAAGAAAAGATACAAACAATC
>CBFHZL010000181.1:0-3278 GCA_965660325.1 uncultured Acidiluteibacter sp. | reverse complement strand
CCCTATGGCGAAGGTAAAGTAAGAGGAGAGTCCATAGAGCCGCTGCACCCAAAAGTGCCGGAAGCATGCTTAATGGATGCTCTATTTTATGAATACATGGCACTGTGTGATGCGTTAAGAGTAGGTAGAGCTAGAGAAAAAGAGATTGCTATTAAAGAATTAAAAGCGAGGTTATGCTAAAAAATACCATCATTAACAGAAAAGCGGTAAAGAAAATAGCACATGCCTTAGGTGAGCTCAATCAGCAAGTAGTTTTTGTAGGTGGAGCCATTGTGAGTCTGTATATAGATGATGCCTCAGCAGATGATGTTCGTCCCACTCAAGACATTGATTTTAGTATGGAAATCGTAAACTTAGGAGAGCTAGAAGAAATTCGTGAAACCCTCAAAAGTAAAAGCTTTCATCAAAGTATTGAAGACAATGTAATCTGCCGTTTTAGATACGAAGATATAAAAGTAGACGTAATGGCTACCAAAGCTATCGGTTGGGCACCTGCCAATCCGTGGTTCGCTCCTGGCTTTGAACATTTAATTGAAATTGAGGTGGATGAGATCGTAATTAGATGCCTTTCGTTGCCTTACTTTTTGGCAACGAAGTTTACTGCATTTTATGATAGAGGTAGTAAGGACCCAAGAACGAGTAAGGATTTTGAAGACCTAGTTTATCTACTGAATTACACTTCAACGATAAAGGAACAGGTATTACTTGCTGAGAAAGAGGTAAAAAACTACTTGAACAACTGTTTTTTGGATATCTTAGATGACTCCACAAAGCAAGAAGCTATTTTAGGTAATTTATTTTATGAGGATCAGGAGTATCGGTTTAAAAAAATAATGCAGCTACTAAAAGAAATAACAGATGGGATTTAACGAACTCAATAGTGTAGAAAATTACATTGTGCATCAATTAACTGGAGTTAATTTAAACACCGATGCGGCTCAAGAACCAAAATCGACTTACGGCGCTGCATGGGTTTTTAAATCTTCAGCAGAACTTCAACGAGGAGTAAATGAAGTTCTGGTTGAAAGTGAATTGAAGAAAGCCTTGATTCGATTGAACCCTGAAATTGCCTGCAACAACGAATTGGCAGATGAAGTAATTTATAAACTGAGGGCCATCTTAATTGCAGTAAACCAAGTAGGTCTAGTAAAAGCCAATGAAGAGTTTTTTAAATGGATGACAGGCGAAAAAACCATGCCTTTTGGCGAAAACAACCGGCATGTTCCAGTTCGTCTTATCGATTTCGAAGATTTATCGAATAACAGTTATGTAGTTACCAGTCAATACCGCATTCACCACAGAGAAACAAAGATTCCGGACATTGTTATGATGATTAACGGAATACCTGTAGTAATAGGTGAAGCCAAAACACCCATCCGTCCATCAGTCAGTTGGTTAGATGGCGCACATGAAGTTCATGATATTTACGAAAATGCTGTTCCTCAATTATTTGTGCCCAACATTTTGTCTTTTGCCACTGAAGGCAAAGAACTGTATTATGGAGCCATTAGAAGTCCATTAGAATTTTGGGCGCCTTGGCGCTTAGAAAATGATGATGATGCCATTGCAAAACGTTTGGGTTTAGGCGAAGTAGGGAAGGAGCTGTCTGATTTATTGAATCCTGCTCGCTTACTCGATATTTTGCAAAACTTCTCCTTGTTTTCTACTGATAAAAAGAAACGAAGAATAAAAATTATTCCACGCTTTCAGCAATACGAAGGTGCCAACAAGATAGTAGAACGAGTAAAGGAAGGTAGAGTTAAGAAAGGTCTAATCTGGCATTTTCAAGGTTCAGGTAAATCCTTTTTAATGGTATTTGCTGCTCAAAAATTGAGAAAAATGCCGGAACTAAAAAGCCCAACGGTAATTGTTTTAGTAGATCGAACAGATTTGGACACGCAAATAAGTGGCATTTTTGATGCAGCAGATGTCTCAAATGTAGAAAGTACGGAGAGCATCAGTGAATTGCAACAAATGCTGGAGAGGGATACTCGAAAAATCATTATTTCGATGATTCATAAGTTCCGAGATGCCAAACCAAATATGAATACCAGAGAAAATATTATTGTTTTGGTAGATGAAGCGCACAGAACACAAGAAGGGGATTTAGGTAGAACAATGCGAGCTGCATTGCCCAATGCATTTCTATTTGGTTTAACGGGAACACCTGTAAATAAAGCCGACAAAAACACCTTTTGGGCCTTTGGTTCAGAGGAAGATGAAGGAGGTTATATGTCGCGTTACACTTTTCATGATTCCATTCGAGATGATGCCACTTTACCCTTGCATTTTGAACCTCGATTGGTTGATGTTCATGTAGATAAAGAAACCATAGACCAAGCATTTAAAGAATTTAAAGAAACTGCTGCCTTATCTGATGAAGAAGCCGATGAGTTGAACAAGAAATCAGCTAAAATGGCGGCTTTTTTAAAGTCTCCTGAACGAGTTGCAAAAATTGTGAAAGATATTTCAACTCATTTCAAAGAGAAAGTGGAACCACATGGTTTTAAGGCGATGATTGTTACACCTGATCGTTATGCTTGTGTTCAATACAAAGAAGAGTTAAATCATTATTTTCCAGAAGAGGCGAGTAGGGTGGTAATTTCAACCTCTGCAAATGATGAGTTAGAATTCAAACAAAAATGGGCCATCACTAAAAGTGATCAAGAGAAAATTGTAGAAAGCTTTAATGATTCAGATTCTGACTTGCAATTTCTTATTGTAACCGCTAAATTACTGACAGGTTTTGACGCTCCAATTTTGCAAACCATGTACTTGGATAAGTCCATAAAAGACCATACGCTTTTACAAGCCATTTGTAGAACAAATAGACTGTTTCCAAACAAATCATTTGGGCGAATAGTCGATTATTTTGGAGTATTTGACGATGCGGCTAAAGCATTGCAGTTTGATGAAGAATCTGTTAAGCAGGTAATTACTAATTTATCCAGTTTAAGAGAGAAACTACCTAAAGCTGTCAAAGACGCATTAAATCACTTTGAAGGTTTGGATAGATCGTTAGATGGTTTTGAAGGTTTGGAAGCAGCTCAAAATGCGATTAAAACAGATGAGGCCAAAGATGCTTTTGCCAAAGATTACAAGTACTTGTCTAAGTTGTGGGAGTCGTTGTCACCAGATAACATTCTAGACCTTTATTATTTAGATTACAAATGGTTGTCACAAGTATTTGAATCGGTTAGACCTGCAGCGGATAACATCGGAAAATTGCTGTGGTTTTCACTAGGTGCACAAACAACCAAGCTTATTCATGAGAATGT
>CBFHZL010000180.1:0-3337 GCA_965660325.1 uncultured Acidiluteibacter sp. | reverse complement strand
GTTTTCAACAACTGCCTCAGGCTTTTTTGCCAACATTTCTCTAACAGATCTTACTTTCTGTCCACCTGGGTGCAAACTGTAAGTAATGTACACTTTCTCGTCCATTTTATTTCCAGACAACTTGATCTTATCCGCGTTGATAACAATTACGTTATCACCACAATCAACGTGTGGAGTAAAATTTACTTTGTGTTTTCCTCTTATCAATTTAGCAACCTTAGATGCTAATCTTCCCAATGTTTCATTCTCCGCATCAACTAGTAACCATTCTTTGTTTACTGTTGCGCTGTTTGCTGAAACTGTTTTATAACTTAGCGTATTCACCTTAAATTATCGTTTTACTGTTTATTAAGCACACTTATCCCAAAAGGGGCTGCGAAGTTAGAACTATTTTTTTTCTCCAACAAACATTATTAACAAATAAATTGTGAATTAATTTAGTTTGCCAATAGTCACCAACTTGCATAGCTTGTTGGGGTTGCGAAAAAAGAAAATGGGTTACTAACAATATTCGTTAAATGCCATATTTAAATTTTCTGCAATCATTTCAGCAGGGCGACCTTCAATATGATGGCGCTCGATAAAATGAACCAACTTACCATCCTTGAACAAAGCGATAGATGGAGATGATGGAGGATAAGGCAACATATGCTTTCTAGCTTGAGCCACTGCATCTGCATCTACTCCTGCAAATACTGTCGTCAAATGATCAGGCTTCTTCGCGTTTCCTGCTGCCATTCTTACTGCAGGACGTGCGTTTGCTGCAGCACAACCGCAAACAGAGTTTATCATTACTAGTGTAGTACCTTCCGCATTAATTGCATTATCTACATCTGATGGATTTAATAATTCTTTGAATCCTACTGAAGTCAATTCAGCTTTCATTGGGGCTACCATTTCTTCTGGATACATGGTTCTATATTTTTGAATTTATATTGTATTAATTGGATGAACAAAATTACCAATAAAGCAATTGATAACAGTTCTTTTTAGGAAGTGTTCTATTTCCTATATAAGGTACACTTTTAAATTGCCTGAATATTATCGATTAGGAGCACTTTAAGATTCAATTGTATACAGTTTAAAGCCAAACAACTTAAGATTAAACTATCGGTTTAACCTTCATCCTATTGAACTAAGACATACTACATCAATCGACATTTAGTCGATAACTTAGATTATAAATACAACCTACCGCTTACTTCTAAAAAAGTTACGAATGAGTGCGCTACATTCATCTCCCATTACACCTGATACTACTTCCGTTTTAGGATGTAAGATCGATTTTTCTGCCGCTGCTTGATATCCTCTTCGTTCATCAGCAGCACCAAACACTACCTTACCAATCTGTGTCCAAAAAGCTCCCCCTGCACACATCACGCAAGGCTCAAGTGTAACATACAAGGTACATTCATCTAGATATTTTCCGCCTAAATGATCAGCAGCTGCAGTGTAGGCTTGCATTTCTGCATGAGCGGTAACATCATTAAGCGCCTCGGTATAATTATGCGCCCGAGCAATTATTCGATTCTTATGCACCACAACTGCACCTACCGGTACCTCATCGGCTTCAAAAGCTTTTTGAGCCTCTTTTAAGGCTTCTTTCATAAATCGTTCATCTGAAAATACCGACAGCTCCATGTTGTTCTACTTTTAGGCAAAGCTAATTAAAGTCAATCTTATGTAGCTAAAAAGAACTCGATTCGCTAATTTTGCGGCTAAAATTATATTGAAGAATATGTTGCGATCAAATACTTGTGGAGAATTAACTATTGCAGACTTAAATAAAGAAGTTACACTCAGTGGATGGGTTCAAAAATCGAGAGACCTTGGTGGAATGACGTTCATCGATTTGCGTGATCGCTATGGGATTACACAATTGGTGTTCAATATGGAAACCAATGACGCGCTTTGTGAGAAAGCCCGAAAATTAGGCCGCGAGTATGTGATTTCAATCACTGGAAAAGTAATTGAAAGAAGCAGCAAAAACAAGCACATCAAAACTGGAGAGATTGAAATTGAAGTGACCTCATTGACCATATTGAATGCTTCGAAAACTCCTCCATTTACCATTGAGGACGAAACAGATGGTGGTGAAGATTTGAGAATGAAATACCGCTACTTGGACTTAAGAAGAAAGCCGGTAGCCTCAAAGTTGATGCTAAGACACCAAATCAATAAGGAAATCCGAAACTTTTTGAATCAAGACGACTTTATTGAAGTAGAAACACCTTATTTGATAAAATCAACTCCAGAAGGTGCACGTGACTTTGTGGTACCATCTCGAATGAACCCAAATGAGTTTTACGCCTTACCACAATCGCCGCAAACGTTTAAGCAATTGTTGATGGTTGCCGGATATGACCGTTATTACCAAATCGTAAAATGTTTTAGAGATGAGGATTTAAGAGCAGATCGCCAGCCAGAGTTTACTCAGATTGATTGTGAAATGACCTTTGTAGAACAAGAGGATGTGCTGAATACCTTCGAAGGAATGATGAAACACCTGTTTAAAACAGTAAAAGGTGTGGAGTTACCAGACTTTCCACGTATGACCTTTGACGATGCAATGCGTTTATACGGAAACGACAAACCAGACATTCGTTTTGGGATGCCATTTGTAGAATTAAATGATGTAGCACAAAACAAGGGATTTAAGGTTTTTGACGACGCTGAGTTAGTCGTAGGTATTTGTGCTGAAGGATGCGCTGAATACAGTAGAAAACAACTGGATGCATTGACTAACTTCGTCAAGAAGCCTCAGGTGGGCGCTAAAGGTCTTGTTTACGTTAAGGTGAATGCTGATGGATCATTCAAATCATCTGTAGATAAGTTTTTCGATGCTGAAAAACTACAAACGTGGGCAGACAAGATGAATGCTAAGCCTGGTGACTTATTACTTATTATTTCAGGAGATACCAACAAGGCTAGAAAAGCACTCAGCGAATTGCGTCTAGAAATGGGCAAACAATTAGGGTTGAGAGACAACAATACATTTGCCCCACTTTGGGTAATTGATTTTCCGCTGTTAGAATGGGATGAAGATAGCGAGCGATTTCATGCAATGCATCACCCATTTACCTCTCCAAAATTAGCCGATTTAGACAAAATGCATACTACTCCAGGCGACATCAGAGCAAATGCTTATGATATGGTAATCAATGGTGTTGAAATTGGTGGTGGATCAATTAGAATTCACGACAGAGGTTTACAAAAGAAAATGTTTGACCTCTTAGGATTTACCGAAGAGGAAGCTAAAGCTCAGTTTGGGTTCCTAATGAATGCCTTTGAGTATGGAGCTCCTCCACACGGTGGTATCGCATTAGGATTCGACCGA
>CBFHZL010000179.1:0-3437 GCA_965660325.1 uncultured Acidiluteibacter sp. | reverse complement strand
TTTGCTGTTGTCTATTACAGTTACCGTTTGAATGGCAGTGGTGATATTACCATTTACATCCGTTGCAGTCCATGTTACATTGGTCACTCCTTTGGGATAGCTTGTTAACCCATTGTTCGTAATCGATGCAATTGCGCAGTTATCAATAGCTGAGGCATTGCCTAATTGAACGTTTATAGCATCGCAACCATTATTGGCACTTACTGTGAGATTAGATGGTATTGATAATACGGGCTTCAAAGTATCAACTACATATACATTTTGAGTCGCAACTGAAGTATTACCTGCATTATCAATAATCGTCCAAGTAACAACAGTTGTTCCTTGTAAAAATATTGCAGGAGCATTATTAGTAATTGAACTAATACCACAATTATCGCTGGTAACAGGCGAACCTAGACCTACAGAAACTGCAAAACAACCTGAATTTGGTGTTACTGTTGTATCATTAGGAGCTATAATAGTTGGGTTAACAGTGTCTTCTACAATAACAGTTTGATTAATTGTAGAAGAATTACCACTACTATCAACTACAGTCCATGTTACGATATTACTTCCCAAATTGTAAAAAGATGGCGAATTATTGAAAACCGTATCTACACTACAATTATCGCTGTAAACGAGGATTCCTAAATTGACATTTGTTCTAAAACATAAGGAATCGGTCCCTATTGTTACGGTTGTTGGTTGTTGAATAATTGGCGAAGTCGTATCTACCACCATAACCACCTGTGAATCAATTGCTATATTTCCGTTTCCATCGGCTACAGACCATCTTACAATGGTAGAACCTAGAGGGAAAGTAGACGGAGCATCATTTGATACATTTGCTACAAAGCAATTGTCGGAGGTAAAAGGTGTGCCTAGCATTGGCATATTCACAACACAAGAGTTATTAGCATAAAGCATTGTATCATTCGGAGCTACAATTGATGGAGCTTCCGAATCACTAACTATAATGGTTGTTTGACAACTTACTGATCCATTTATAGAATCGGTAAGTGTATAAATTAAAGTAGAAACACCTGATAGGAACTCATAACCACTAGCATCATCATTACCTGAATTTGTGGTACTATCTGGATTAATAATTAACCAAGTAAGTGTTCGTGGACAATCAGCAGCAGCCAGGCTAGTAGAAACAGAGCCAGGTGTTGAAATCCAGGTACAACCATTGTTTAGTGTTGGTGACTGTAATATGGTATCCTTACATGCAATTACAGGAGTTGTACTATTATTTACAGTTATAGTAAATGAGCAATTAGCTACATTCATATCCGCATCCATTGCCTCATAAGTAATGGTGTAAACCCCTGTAGTTAAATTTGCAGTTGGTAATGGACCTGAGGTTTGCGTTACGGTAACTGCTGAGCAGTTATCAGACGCCGTCGGAACAGACCATAATTCAGTATTTACACAATTTGAATACGTTCCAATTGTAATATTAGAGGGGCAACTGTTAAATACAGGAGCATCATTATCCTCAATTATTACTTGAATGGTACAAGTAGAAGTATTTCCTGCTTGGTCAACAGCTGTCCAGGTTATAGAGGTTGTTCCTTTCGGGAAAACAGTTCCTGCTAAAGTTGTATCAGAAGCAGCATTTGGATAATCATGTTTTAAACTCGCTAAACTACAAACATCTGTAGCAGAAGCATCGAATTCACTACCTCTTACAATGTATTCACAATTTGTGTTTGCATCTCTTGTATAAGGGGATCCAGTACAAATCATCGAAGGAGCAGTTGTATCCAAAACAGTTATAGTTTGGTCAACAAATGTTTGGTTACCATAATTATCTTCAACTTCCCATATTACAGTTGTCTTTCCTAAACCAAATGATAGAGGCGCATTATTAGAAGTTGATAAAATACCACAATTATCAGAAGAAACTGGGGCGCCTAAAGAAGGACCTGTAATCGCACAGTTAGCCGCTGTATAAAAAATTAAATCAATTGGTTTTGATACGATAGGAGCTATATTATCGACCACATTTACTGAGGTGGTACAAGTAGATGAAACATTATTAGTATCAGTAATGGTGTAAACTAAAGTACTTGTCCCAATAGCAAACTGATATCCTAATAAACTACCATTCCCACTTGCGGTTGCATTTGAAGGGTCTGTTACAGACCATGTTACTCTAGGGCAACTCCCTACTGCTTGGATAGGCTCAATTCTGTAATCTGCTGTCCAATAACAATTGGAGGAGTCAGCAGAAATAGCAACTATAGGAGAAGGACATGTAATGATTGGAGCACTTGACCCCACCACATTTATATCAAATGTACAAACGGCTGAATTTCCATTCACATCAATAGCTGTATATTCTATGGTATATGTTCCTGCTGAAAGATTTGCTGTAGGAGCAGGACCTGCTGTTTGGTTAAATGATGTAATTCCACAATTATCAGACGCAGTTGGAATTGTCCAATTAGGGGTTGTACCGCAAGAATACTGACCTGTTGTTAAAGTCTGATTAGAGGGGCAACCTGAAATTATGGGTAATTCATTATCAGTAACCACAACTTGAGTGGTACAAGAAGAAATATTCCCTGAAGAATCCGTAGCGGTCCAAATAATATTATTCGTACCTATTGGTAAAATTACACCGATCAAATTTGTACTATCCGCAGCGGATATATTGTGCGAAAGTGAAACATCAGAACAATTATCTGTAGCTTGAGGAGTAAACTCGTTACCTTGAATTAAATATCCACAAGTTCCTGGTGTGTTTGATCTATTAAAAGGACTACCAGAAACACAAGTAATTTGAGGAGCGGTTTGGTCGGTAACATTCACTAGTTGAATAGCTTTACTTACATTCCCCGAGGCGTCTATTGCTGTCCAAGTAACTTTAGTAGTTCCCAATGGATAAACAAGTGGTGCATTATTAGTTAAAGAAACCAAATTACAGTTATCTGTAGCGGCTGCTTGTCCCAATACTACATTTGTAGAAGAGCAGTTGCCGTTTGCTGCAACAGTTACATCAGGTTGCAAAACAATAATAGGAGCAGTTGAATCTACAACTAAAACTGCTTGTCGAATAGTTTGCGTATTACCGGCCTGATCTACTGCAGTCCAATTGATAAAATAACTTCCTAATGAATATGTTGTTGGACCATCATTTGTAAGACTAATAACAGAGCAATTATCATTTGCGGTTACTTGAAAATTAACTAGTGCTGAATCTATAGTACAGTTAGCACCAATAGCAACGGCGATAGAGGTTGGTGCTGATATAGAAGGCTTTATATTATCAATTACCTCAACTAGTTGTGTTGCTGTTGTAGCGTTTCCAGATATATCAGAAGCAGTCCAAGTAACCGTAGTCAAACCAATATTGAATTTTACCGGGGCATCATTTGAAATACTAGTAACTGCGCAATTATCAGCAGTTATAGGAGTTCCAAGCTTTGAAATAACTGCACCACAAG
>CBFHZL010000178.1:0-3450 GCA_965660325.1 uncultured Acidiluteibacter sp. | reverse complement strand
AATCTCTCTTTAAATGGTAGCACCAACTTGCAATTTCATCCCATAGGAGAAGAAACGTCTGTTCATATTGAATCAGAATGGCCTTCTCCTAGCTTTAATGGCAATTTTCTACCAGATACGCACCATATTACAAAAGATGGATTTGAAGCCAATTGGAAAGTACTTCAATTAAATAGAAATTTTCCTCAGCAATGGGTGGATAATCAATATAATCTATCGGGGACAGAATTTGGCTTAGAGCTATTGATTGGAGTTGACCAATATCAACAAAATGAGCGAAGCGCTAAGTATGCTTTTATGATTATAGCATTGAGTTTCTTATTGTTCTTTTTTATAGAGGTCATTAATAAGAAACGAATCCACCCAATACAGTATTTGTTAGTAGGATTTGCACTGATCATCTTTTATGCGTTGCTCCTTAGCATCTCTGAAAAGACAAGTTTCTCTATTGCGTATTTATCTGCAAGTATAGCTGTTATAAGTCTTATATCATGGTATGTACATGCAATTTTTAAGGTATTTAGGTTTACTGCCATACTCTCTTTAAGTTTAGTATTACTTTATGGCTTTGTTTATGTTATTTTACAATTAGAGGATTATTCGTTGTTAGTGGGAACCATAGGCCTGTTCCTAATATTAGCTGCGGTAATGATGGCTACTCGAAAAATTAACTGGTATCAAATTTCTAGTTCAAAAGAGGGCTCAAAATAAAATGGTTCCTTCCTAAACTTTCATTCCCTGAAGACTCTTATACTAGTTAATAGTTGATGAGCTCTTCAGGGTTACTTTTGTGGGAGCTGTTCAATCAATTAAATTTAAAGAGGAGTTAAATTTTTGAAAAAAATGAGCAAAAAGTAATGAAAGCAAAAAATAGGGTATACATTTGTCGACATAATTTTTGATA
This sequence comes from uncultured Acidiluteibacter sp., assembly GCA_965660325.1. GTDB lineage: Bacteria > Bacteroidota > Bacteroidia > Flavobacteriales_E > Vicingaceae > Acidiluteibacter. The sequence goes on along the minus strand of CBFHZL010000178.1, from coordinate 2,546 downwards.
GAGTTGAAATCATACCTTTTAATATTCATCCTTTCATTTTTTGGCGGAGTAAGTCATCTATCGGCAACTATTTCACCAAGCACATCTCCATTGTCTTTAACTGCATTAGAAATTCAAAATTCGTCTGATTTAGAGTTTTCTATGAAACATTCTACTAAAGACCATTCAAACACTCCTTTTTCTGATTATTCTCAAATAGAAACCGAAGACGAAGAGGAAAAGCTTAAGAACTCGTTAAAACGAAGTACGAGCAATAATTTTATTTACCTATCTCCTTTTAAGATCAATCAAAGTAGGTTGTTACCCGATAGTGGATCTATTCAACAACATACAACTTTCTTTAATTTAGACAGTTCTTCTAACTTATCTACGCCGATATACATCCGTATATCCGTATTCCGAATTTGATTTTTTTCATTGATCATTTGCACCTGTCGTGTAAGTGATTTTCCAACCTAGGCTTTAAATAAGCCTGCCACTTGCATTTACCTTTTATTCAGGTAGATCTCTTTATTTTTCAATTAATCACTTTTATTTTACATCATCCAATGAAACGAATTATCGTTAACATCAGTTTGTGCGCCTTAGTTGTGCTTACAAGCTGTGATTCAGCACACCATGATCATGAAAAAGCAGAAGAAACTTTTCATGTTACTAGTCCAATAAAGAAGGATACGAATATATACCATGCGTATGTTTCTCAAATTCAATCTATCAATCATATTGAATTAAGATCTCAAGAACGTGGTTATCTAGAAGCAGTCTATGTAGATGAGGGGCAGTCTGTAAAAAAGGGTCAACTACTCTTTAGAATTATGCCTAGGATTTACGAAGCAGAAATGTTAAAGGCAAAAGCTGAGGCTGATTTAGCAAGAATTGAGTATGAAAATACTAAAGCATTAAGCGATAGTAATATCGTTTCAAGAAATGAGCTTGCTATGGATAAAGCAAGGTATGACAAAGCAAAAGCTGAGTTAGCCTTATCACAAGTTCATTTAGACTTTACAGAGATAAGGGCTCCGTTTGATGGCATTATAGATCGCTTTCATGTGCGAGTAGGTAGTCTTGTGGACGAAGGTGACGTGCTTACTAATTTATCAGACAACAGTCAGATGTGGGTATATTTTAATGTACCTGAGGCAGAATACTTGGATTATATGGAACGTTTAAATGATGTCTCTGCATTAAAAGTTAACTTACAAATGGCTAACAATAAACTATTCAATCAAGAAGGTAAAGTTGAAACCATTGAAGCAGACTTTAATAATGAAACAGGGAATATTCCCTTTAGAGCCAATTTTCCAAACCCCGATCGCTTACTGCGTCATGGAGAAACAGGAAATATTCAAGTTTCGGTTGAATTGAAAAATGCACTGATTATACCACAAAAAGCAACCTTTGAGATTCTTGAGAAGAAATATGTTTTTGTAGTTGATAATGAAAATATTCTACACTCAAGAGAAATTACAATTGGTAGCGAACTACCTCACTTGTTTGTGGTTACCTCAGGCCTTAAAGAGTCTGATAAATTTCTTTTAGAAGGGCTGAGAAAGGTTAAAAATCTAGATAAAATAAACTATGATTTCATCGATCCAAGCAATGTGCTTAATGATCTTGAATTATACTCAGAATAAACAATAGTCTAAAAATTGAACGATGTTTAAAAATATTATACACCGACCAGTATTTGCAATTGTCATCTCAATTGTGATTGTATTTACAGGTCTATTAGCTATTAACCAATTACCTACATCGCAGTTTCCTCAAATTGCTCCAACTACGGTAAGTATTTTTATTGCCTATCCTGGAGCAAGTGCCGATGTATTGGTAAAATCAACATTGAATACACTTGAAAACTCTATAAATGGGGTACAAGGTATGCGCTACATTGCTACCGATGCAACTAGTGCTGGAGAAGCAACGCTTAATGTCATATTTGAGCCCGGGACAGACCCCAACCAAGCAGTCATACAAGTTAAAACACGAGTAGATCAAGTTATGCCCTTGTTGCCAGAATTAGTGCAACGAGAAGGGGTGATTATCACACCGATTCAGCCGAGTATGCTCATGTACGTTAACTTATTCAGCACTGATAAAAATGTTGATCAGAAGTTTTTATACAACTATGCAGACGTTAAGATGATTCCTGAAATCAATCGTATAAATGGGATTGCTCGCTCTAGTATTTTAGGAAGTAGAAAATATGCAATGCGAATATGGCTAAATCCAGAACGAATGCGCGCCTATTCCATATCATCTGAAGAAGTGATGGAAGCATTGGCGGAACAAAGCATCATGGGTAGACCTGGAAGAATTGGTCAAAGTTCAGGAATTGCAGCGCAATCATTGGAGTATGTGCTCACTTATAAGGGACGTTTTAATAAACAAGAAGAGTATGAAGATATCATTATTCGTGCAAATGCTGAAGGTGAAAGTATTCACCTTAGAGATATTGCACGAGTTGAGTTAGGAAGTGAGTTTTTTGATATTTACTCTAACTTAGATGGTTATCCATCAGCAGCTATTGTTTTAAAACAATCATTTGG
>CBFHZL010000177.1:0-3476 GCA_965660325.1 uncultured Acidiluteibacter sp. | reverse complement strand
TTCCCGAATGGATGGTGATACAATTATTAAGCTGATTAACAACCTAGAAACGAAACAATAACTAAACACAACAAAGTATAAAATTTATAGCGCTAACGTATCAATAATTGAGTATTTAGAACAAATATTAGTAACTTGTACTTCCGATAAATACGAACTCGCTTGCCTTGCTGATTCGCACGCGGCTCAGTTAATTTTGAGGAAAAGAAGATGCTTGTCGGGTTAGCCGCTTCAAGCCGCACACTGCGCCAAGCGCCACAAATCTTATACAAAACCGTTGTGGTGCATTAGGTGCGTTAAACAGACATAAAAACAGAATATTGAAACAATTATCATTTTTCATATTAGCACTATTTCTGACACTTTCGGCATATTGCCAAGTCGACAAATCAGATGGTTTGTATAAAACAATTAAAGAAAATGATAGCCTGCTTTTTGATATCGGGTTCAACACTTGTAATACTGAAATACTTCAAGATTTAATAAGTCATGAGTTTACATTCTACCACGACCAGTCAGGGATAACTAAATCGAAGGAAGCATTCATAGAGAGTATGCAATATGGACTATGCAACCTGCCCTATAAGGCTATTAGGGTCTTAAACAAAGGTTCTTTGTCTATTTACCCATTAAATAGTCAGGACACTATTTATGGTGCAATCCAACATGGGGAACATAGTTTTTATGCTCTAGAAGGGAATAGCCAAAAATATTTGACTAGTATAGCAAAGTTCACTCATGTTTGGGTAATTGAAAATGGAGAATGGAAATTACATTCTGTTTTAAGCTATAACCATGCAGATGTAGACAGAATAAATAATGGCAATGGATTGTTCACAGATTATGAGGTCACGAACAATTGGCTAAAACAAAAAAATATCCCAGCGTTAGGTATCGGTTTTATAGACAAGGGTCTAATTGTACAATCGAGTGTTTTTGGCGAATTGGAACAAGGTCAACCTGCTCCACTAAATACAGTTTGGAATATCGCTTCAATGACAAAGCCCATCACTGCGGTAATAACATTAACACTTGTTAACCAAGGATTATGGAGCCTTGATGAACCAATTTACAAGTATTATACTGACCCTGACGTTGCGAATGACCCAAATTCAAAACTTCTAACAACAAGAATGATTCTAAGCCATCAGTCCGGCTTTCCAAATTGGCGAGGAAATAGTTCGGAAGGAAAGCTAAAATTTGAATTTGCACCGGGAACAAAGTATCAATATTCAGGAGAGGGATACGAGTATTTAAGAAAGGCTTTGGAAGCTAAATTTCACAAAAGCCTCGAACAACTAGCTCAAGAGTTAATTTTCAATCCGCTTGAGATGAATAATACACAACTTGTTTGGAGCAAATCCATGGAAAATAGGCCGTTTGCCAAATGGCACAATTCAGAATATGAGCTTTATGAAACTGACAAATACTATAAAGCCAATGCTGCAGATAATTTGTTAACAACAGTCGAAGATTATTCAAAGTTCATGCTTTACATCCTTCAAGGGGCAGGTGTCTCTGACAGTCTTCAAAAAGACATGATTGCCGACCAGGTTAGAGTTAGCTCATTCAAACACTTTGGACTAGGTTGGTGGGTTGATGAGAAAATAAATGCCAATGACGACTTTGCTCTTGTACTCGCAGGGGATGATATTGGTGTGCATTGTATTGCCTTTATACTGCCAAATTCAGAAAAAGGACTTTTGATTTTCACCAATAGTGATAACGGAACTGATGCATATATGGAAATTATAAACCAGTATCTTGAAAATGATGCTGAAGGAATAATCCGAGCTGAAATGAATAAATAACTAATGCCAACATCACCTATACGCAATATCCTTAGGGATACTGCACATAGCCATGGCGTCATACGCAAGACCCAATGAGCAATCAAATATTAGAATATTTCGGGTACTCCCATGCTAGCCATATACATGCAAGGGGTAAATTATCTACCCATAAATTGATCGAACTTCTAGAAGCTCAGGAAAATGAAAAAATATTAGAGGTTGGTTTTGGCACCGGAGCTACCATTATCCAAATGGCAGCTCAATCTAAAGCACAGTTCTTTGGTTATGAATTATCTGCATTAATGTACCAAAAAGCCCTAAAAAGAGTTCAATTCTGTAAAATGCAGGAAAAAGTCAATCTTGCACTACTAGAGAATAAGAACCTATTTCCTGTACCAGATAATACTTTTGACCGAGTTTATGCAGAATCAATCATTGCTATCCAAGAGAAGAGCGATTTTCTTGATCTCCTACTTGAAATTAAACGCGTGCTAAAACCTAATGGTGTGTTCTTATTTAATGAGACAATATGGTTAGATACAGTCAGCAGAAGTAAGGCTAAACAAATAAATACAGCATGCAAAATGTCATTTGGTATCATTCAATCTAACGATGATTACCTGCACATTGATGATTGGAAAAACTTACTTACAGAAATAGGATTCAAACATGCTTCAGAAGTACGAGTAGCCGATTTGGTTCCAATAAAAGAAAGTTTATCTTGGACTAGTTTTTACTCTAGAATGTTCACCTTAATTGGAAAAGCAAAAGCTACAACATCGGTTTCTATGAGAAGAAATTGGAAAAACTTTCAGTTAAAAATGAGGTCAATTAACAATAGTCAAGAAAAACTGATGGAAGGAATAATAGTAAAAGCGTATAACAACAAATAAAATGCGTTAATATGCCCGTTTTCAAATTAAAAAAGGGTAGCAATCGTCGATTGCTTCCCTTTAATATTTATTAAAATAGATGTTCCTAATCTTTAACCTCTAGTCGTATTTCTACTCGTCTATTAAGCTTTCTGCCTTCTTTGGTAGCATTGCTAGAAATAGGAAATTGTGCACCATACCCTTCTACCACAAAAGCAGCTTCTTGAATGCCATTTTTAATTAGATATCGCTTTACCGCTTTAGAGCGACTCTCCGATAGTAATTGGTTATAAACAGGATGACCTAAAGTGTCCGTATGCCCGACTACTTTTACGGCGAACTGCTCGTATTCGCTTAAGACATTAACGAGCTCATCTAACTGCTCGAAGTATTTGCGCTGCACTTGATAAGAATCAAAACGGAATTGAATTAATGACAATGGGTAGTTGTCAATTATTGTATTCAATATGGAGTTACTTAAAAGTAGTTTATTCTGTTTAGAAGTATTGTTAGTAGTCGCTCTTGCAAGAACTGTTGTCGGAGCCTGTTCAAACCGATCTAGGGCAACTATACCACCATTCGCTTGTAGCTGTACTGGAGACAATGACTTGGTTCTTCCATCGTAAAAAGCTACCTGATCATGATCTTTATCCGCAGCTACAATTTCTAAACCTTCTTCATTAACAGCTGAATAAACAAACACACCATTTTCATCAGTAAAAATACTATCCACGATTACTCCTGCCGGATTCTTTACCCAAAGTTTTTGATTACCGTAGGCCATGCTTTTATCTTGAACCACTCCTACTAC
>CBFHZL010000176.1:1369-3499 GCA_965660325.1 uncultured Acidiluteibacter sp. | reverse complement strand
CTTTGCTAGGAATTTTATGGCAGTTTGCAACGAGTTCGCTGCTCGATTTTAGTCGGTAGGCCCAAGCTGTCCCAAAAGTAATGATGAGGTGCTTTGCTTCTTTGAGTTGTTGATGTGCAGAACCCAACTTGGAGTTAATTTTTTCGAGCACTTCTTGCTGATTTAAATCAGAAAAATCACTGTGATGACTCCAACTATTCCACAACTCATTCTTCTGAAATAAGTCTGTTTCAGCGTAAACTTTTTGGTTGATAATTTCTGTGAGGCCTTTTGAAATAGCCAATGGATGGTATAAAATACCATATGGGTTTTTTTCAACCTGAAATTTGTGCTCACTTAATCGGTTAGCGATATGCTCCGAAAAGCAAGAGCCTATTAGTAAGATTTTGTCTTCATGATTAATTTTGCAATCAGAAGGAGAAATAGGAACTACCGTGCGAAAAGTTTGCTGATCCATCTGCTTTATTTTTTAGCAGAAAGTTGCTCTGATTTCGATTTCTTTTCTAATTCTACCAAATCGAGTTTAGCATTCATTTCCTTTTGGAATGCTAAGAAAGCTGTTTTACTTGCTTCATCAATTGGTTTAGCTGGTGGAAACTTCTCTTTTAAGTGATCTACTTGGCTTCCATTTTTCCAGAACCGGTAGCATACATGTGGTCCTGTAGCTAAACCAGTGCTTCCTACATAACCAATTACCTCACCTTGTCGCACGCGTTGTCCGACTTTTACAGCACGCTTACTCATATGTAGATATTGGGTGGTGTAAACGCTGTTGTGCTTCACTTTTACATAGTTTCCATTAAATCGAGAATAAGCAGAAGCGATAACTGTACCCGTTCCTGTGCTCATAATTGGTGTTCCTGTTGGCGCGGCATAATCTGTTCCTAGGTGTGCTTTCCATCGTTTTTGAACTGGATGAAATCTTCGTTTTGTGTACCTAGAACTCAATCGACTAAACTTAAGTGGCGATTTTAAAAATGCTTTTCGTAAACTCTTTGCATCTTGGTCGTAATAATCAGCGGCATCAGCAGTTTCAAAAAAATAGCCATAGAAGTCATCGTCAAAATGGTGGAATTGCGCGGCTTTTACCTTTCCAATTCCAATCGACTCACCATCCACTAATTTTTCTTCATAAACCACTTTAAAAAAGTCGCCTTTTTGTATCCTGTAAAAGTCAATTGACCACGCATATACTTCCGCTAGTTCTACTGCTAGGGCAGGGCTCCCGCCTTGCTCTTGCAAACTTTCATACAAAGAGGAATTGATAATACCACCAACAGATTTTTCTACAATCTCAACTGGTTTTTGGCCTCTGGTAATTGAAATAATATCACCTAAGTGGTACACTACGTAGTCAATAGCATTCGGCTGATAGATAAAGTAGCGCGCTCTTGGCAGGCTATCTCTACTTTTGAGGATCGTGTATGGTTTTCCTGCTGCAATTCGACGAACGTCAAAAATATCTCTAGAGGCTTTCGCCAATTGATCGATTTCTGCATAAGGCACATTGTGACCTAATAAAATGTTGGATAAGAATTCATTTTTGCCAATTTTGCCTCTTACGATGTCAAGTGAGTCGGCCAAAACACCAAACTCAACGATAGGCTCTGGCTGCATGGTATCTAATGGTGCAATCTCTTGATTATCTTCCGCTAATTCAAACGACCTACTTTGATAAATAAAAAGGCCAACCGTAATCGCCAATAAAACCGTTACGACTCTGGTTATCATTTTGAATTTTTTCTTCATTGTTTACTTTTCATTTTTGTACGATAAAAATATTGAATTGAAACGAATGCTAACTTTATGATGTCCCTTGAATTTTTATTTTTGGAAAATGACATAAATTCTTAGAGAAACCGGGAAGCTCCAATCTGCGATTGGAGATCACCCGGCTGAACTTAGGATTTATGAAATTTGGAGGAAATAAAAATTCAAAGGACGAGCTTTTTTTGTTTCGTTTTTTTGGCGGACAAAAAAATGAAAAATCTAGTTCAAAAAAAGAATGTCCTACTTTAGCACCAATTAAATTGTATTTCTATATTAAATGAGTTATGTGTTGATTGTATTTTAAAATCTATTTTATTTACTATACTTTAATTATGTTCTCGGACAGCAGGAATTACTTTC
>CBFHZL010000176.1:0-1359 GCA_965660325.1 uncultured Acidiluteibacter sp. | reverse complement strand
TTCAAAAAATACATTCTCTTCTACCCATGCCTTTCCCCAGTCCGTATGCTCTTGTTCTGACCATAGTTCTGGATAAAAAATTCTTTTCTGAAAACGCGGAGGAAGGTATTTTTGCCAATTGGTTCCACCCGTAGCAGCGATGTCTTCTGGTGCTTTATGAAGATACCTTACCGCAGATTTATAATGCATCAATGGCCAATTGATGTTTACATTCACATCCAAAAAGCGCAACTGATCACGTAAGTCTTGGTTTTCTTGTTCTTCTGCAGATAAACCATCAAATAAATGCCAGAGGTTGGTGTTTTTGAATTCTTTGGCCAATTCAATGAATTGCTTGTTGTATTTTTTTTCAAACTGCACAAGTGTCAGTGTCTTCTTGCCGGAGGCTAGCTCTGTAGCGCCTTTTTTCCAGTAAATAAACTCGTACATCTTTTCGATGTTCTCATCGGTCAGCTCTGCATCTGAAAACTGATCTCTGTAGTCTTTGTCGACTAAGTTTTTAAAGTCAGTGGAGCAAATTTCTATCATTCGGTATTGGCCAGACTGGAAACCGCTTGCAGGCAATAATGACATTCTAAATTTCAAGAATTGCTCTCGCTCCATGCCATCAATCATAATTTCGAAAGAGGCGGTAAGTGCTTTAAAGTAGTTGTTAATTCGCTTAACACGAGCTGCTAAAAACTCTCCGGTAAGGTTTTCTTGAGTCGCCAATTGTTTGTACTCATGTAAGCTCAGTTTGAAGTATAGCTCTGTAATCTGGTGATACATGATGAAGATTTCTTCATCAGGGAAAGCCGTCTTTGGAGATTGTAAACTTAGTAAGGTATCTAAGTGAATATAATCCCAATAAGTTAAATAATCTGCATAGATTAATCCATCAAGGTAAGCGCCCAAATCTTGGCCCATTACAGCATATTTTTCTTTTAGCTGTGCTACTTTATCTACGATGTCTTCTCCGAATTTATCTGTGGCGTTCTCTTCCTTCATAACTTGCTAATGTTTCAACAAAAGTACTCGCTTTCTTTGAAACTGCTCGAAGAGTTAGGGTCAATTATAAACAATATGATGTGGAGCAAAAAAAGAAGCTTCAACTATTTTGTTGAAGCTTCTGTGCGTTAATTTGCTTTTGCGATTGGGTGAGCTAAACCTTGGTATTCCTCCAGCTCCATTCGTATAGAACCTACTAGAATCTTAGCTTTTGCCAATACTGGAATTTTGTTTTTGTCGTTCGTAATGTAGACGGTCAAATCTTCTTCGTGTTTAAAGATTCTACCAGTTTGTACAACTGGGTGAAACACCATACAGTTAAATTTACCTTTATCGACTTTTACTTTCTCAATCCCTGCAAACTTGATTTTT
>CBFHZL010000175.1:0-3542 GCA_965660325.1 uncultured Acidiluteibacter sp. | reverse complement strand
TATTGCTTCGTTGTAAACTACTTGACCAACCACATTACGCACATTTAATTGGAAATTTGCTTGATCAGCAGCGACTACTAGGGTAAACTGACCCTTGTTAGGGTTTGGAGATACTGTAAAAACTTCGATAGCTTTTGCAGCTTCTTCAACACCTTCTAACCAACCGAAGTTCATTCGTATCATTGGTTGAGCAAAAATGTTACCCCAAGCTGGATTAGCATCATTGGTATACACCATTGATACAAACTCACGACCGAATGGCTGAAGCTTCTCTGCATCCCTATCTCTTCCCAAATATAATTCAGATCCATTTGAATTACCGCCAGACTGCTCAGCGACGACTACATACTGACCTGCAGGCAAAGTAACAGGAGGAAGCATAGAAATAGTTAGCCAAGAACCTAAATCAGCTGCTTGAATAACATAAGGAAGTGGATGTTGAGCCTTTATATTAGGAACATTAATCGCATCGTCAAGGGTAGCTTGCGTCGTATCAAAACCCCAAACTTGTGCTTTAATTTCTACACCCACATTAGTGGTAGAAGTAGATATAAAGAAAGATAAAGAAGTGACCCTAGCGGCCTGGTTTAAGGTGTATTTTGTCCCTATTCTTGAGCCATCATTATCTCCACCTACATAAGAAGCAGGACCTATGTTACCGCTATTAACATTAAAATCTTTTGCAAACACCGTATCCGTTACAGCCCATGGAATGGTAAACATTGAGCGAGAAGTATCTTCATTAATAGAGTCGGCTATTGCAAAATAAGTGGCCAAATACTGACCTATTCCATCTGTATTTGGGTAAGCAGTAGCAATATTAAAAGTGTCCGAGTCTTGACTGACGATATTAGATCCAATTGCAGATGAATCTTCCCATACGTTACCATAAATTGAATGATTAACAGCAGCTTTTAAGTAGGGGTTTGTAGCAGTAAAACCTCCTACATTTCGCAGTAAAGCAGCAAAACTTAACGGTTGAGTTAAAGCTATAGGAGTCATGGTATAGTATCCTTCATTGGGCAGTGTCCCAAATGCAGAATACACCTCTTCTACTGATAATTGATTGGCTGTGCCTTCTATAACAGCGATATCATCAATCATCCAAAAATAGTGTGATGCTGTTTGAAAAAATCGTAAATAAATAGTGTCTTCATTTGAAGCGACAGTTGATATATTAATCTCTACATCTTCATTGGCAATAAATGTACTAGGAGAACGACCAAATTTAGCATCGAATGCAACCCAATTAATACTGTCAGTAGAAACTTGCAGCTCTAATCTTTCAATAGAAGGATTACAGCAATAACGTAATGATTGTCTCCATCTCAATAATACATTTGCAACTGGGTTAATTGCTAGTGGCCCTGAAGTTAAAAATGAACCCATTTGACTAAATCCTGCAGTAGGAGTAGGCGTATTATACAAATCTGAGGGCAAGGAAGCAAAACCATTTCCAGCCGTCACAGAGTTTAATGCAGGAATGGTGGTCGAATATTGACCACCAGGAGCGGCAGTAGTATAAATCCAATCAAAGCCATTTTGAGTAGTATCTACTGAAGTCCAACCATTGGTTGTAAATCCACCGCTAAAGTCTTCGTAAAATAAAGTATCCCCTGCACTCTTCATACTATTTGAAGGTGTCGTATACTTTAACTCTTCTGCTGAAAGCGGAGCTAACTTCATAGGGACTTCATTTAAAGGTATTCTGTTTTGCTGGGCATAAGTTCCAACACAAGCTAGTAAAAGCCCAATTAATAAAAAGTATTGTTTTTTCATAATTCCTTGTTTTTTGTATTCTCTTAGAGTAAAATACCTTGCGCTACATCAATCCATTTCACTCGATAGATTATTCAGATATGATCAAATTACTTGATAATCACTTTCTGTACTTTTCTGTTTACACCATTTTTGATAGAAACAAAGTAAACTCCTTTGTTTAAGTTCGATAAATCGATGTTTTTAGTCAATGTATTGTTCACGGTGATTGCTTCGTTGTAAACTACTTGACCAACCACATTACGTACATTTAATTGGAAATTTGCTTGATTAGCAGCAACTGCTAGGGTAAACTGACCGTTATTTGGGTTTGGTGAGATGGTAAATTCTTTAATTGTAGCTGAAATATCATCAATACTTTTCGGAAAATCAAGATTCATTCGAATCATCGGCTGTGCAAATATATTCTCCCAAACTGGTGTTGAGTCATTGGCATAAACAAAAGAAGAAAAATTCCTTCCATAAGGCTGTAACTCTTCAATATCAGTTGCTCTCCCTATTCTTAACTCTTGATTACTAATATTTCCTCCAGACTGCTCGATAGATGCAACATATTGTCCTATGGGCAGCCATATAGGCGGAAACATCGAAATTGTTAACCAAGTTCCTAAATCTGCTTGCTGAATAACATAAGGTATTGGATTTTGAGCAATAAGGCCAGGCACTTTTATCATCTGGTCTAAGGTGGCCTGACTCGTATCAAATCCCCAAACTTTTGCTTTGATTTCTACGCCTACGTTATCAACTGTATTAGCAATATAGTAGGATAATGAAGAAACTGGCCAAGCTCGCTTTAAGGTGTATTTTGTTCCAATCATTGACCCATCATTTTCTCCTCCTGGATAGGAACCTGGGCCAATCGATCCACCAGCATTACCAAAATCCTTAGCAAAAACAGTATCGCTGACAGTCCATGGTACCGCATATTGAGCTAAAGCAAGGTTTACACTAATGGTATCAGAACGTGCAATTAAAGTTGCGGTATATTCTCCATACGAGTTAAGATTTGAAAAAGGTGTTAAAACATTAAAGGTATCATCCGCAAATGCGGTAATTAAACTGACCTTCGATGAAGAATCGTTAAACACCTGTCCTAAAGAATTATGAGAAATTGTCACCTCTAGATCTACATTAGTTTCGTCAAACCCACTTGCATTTCTTATAGTAGCTCCAAAACCTATAGATTGAGTCAGAGGATAGGGTATTTGTGCATAGTATCCTTCATATGGGTCGCTACCAAAAGTGGTAAAAACTTCAGTAATCTCTAACTGATTATTCGGTCCTTCTACAATAGCAATATCATCAATCATCCAATAGTAATGAGAAGCAGATTGAAAAAATCTCAAATAGATCGTATCTTGATTAGCTGCTACCGAAGAAATATTGACTTCAGCATCTTCAGTCATTATAGCATTTGGTTGCTTTCCAAATTTGGCATCGAAAGCAACGAATGTTAGGTTATCAGTAGAAACTTGCAATTCTAACTGCTCAGTAGATGCACAACAATATCTTTGTGCTTGTCTCCATCTCAACAATACATTTCCCACTGGATTAATAGCAATCGGACCAGAAGTTAAAGTGGCGGTCATGTTTATGAAGCCACCAGCAGGAGTAGGCGTATTATAAAAATCAGACGGTAGAGAAGCAAACCCATTTGCTGCGGTGACAGAAGCAAGAGCAGGTATGGTAGTAGAGTATTGACCACCAGGAGCCATTGTAGTATAGATCCAATCAAAGCCATTTTGAGAAGTATCTACTGAAGT
>CBFHZL010000174.1:0-3558 GCA_965660325.1 uncultured Acidiluteibacter sp. | reverse complement strand
GGGCGACTCTGTGTATGTAGTCGATGGAAAGGGGGGGCAATATGAATGTCACGTTCTAGATCCTCATCCAAAAAAATGTGTGTTATCAATTCAAAATAAAACGTTTCAAAAAGACCCATTTGGTCACTTGTCGATTGCTGTTGCACCCACAAAAAACAACAATCGATATGAGTGGTTTCTTGAAAAGGCGACAGAAATAGGCATAGGAAAAATTATACCGATCATTACAACGAATTCTGAACGGCGAACCATTAAGCCAGAACGCATGGAAAAGGTGATCATCGCTGCTATGAAGCAGTCACTAAAAACTTACCTCCCGGAATTCTCTCCGGTGCTAAAATTTAAAGAGTTGATTAGCCAAGTCGATGTAGACAACACCAACCTTTTGATTGCTCACTGCTATGAGGACACGTCCAAGTTGACTATAAAAGAAGTAGTAAATCCAAGCTTACCAACTTTATTATTTATTGGCCCAGAAGGAGATTTTACCACAGAAGAAGTTGCATTTGCTAAAGAAAAAGGTTTTCAAGCAATAACGCTAGGCGAACCAAGACTTAGGACGGAAACTGCAGCCATTTCTGCATGTGTGCAATTAAATATGAACGACCATGAATAAACGAACGCTACTTTTTATTGGACTTTTGCTATCTGTTCCATGTCTTTTTTCTCAAAACTATCAATTGGCAGTTTTGAAATATAACGGAGGAGGCGATTGGTACGCTAATCTAGAAACTTCTATACCTAATTTAATCGCCTTCACCAACAAGAACTTGGGCACTAATATCAAAAAAGAACAAGCATTAGTAGAAGTCGGCAGTCCGAATCTATTTGATTACCCGCTCATTCATATGACTGGCCACGGGAATGTTGTATTTTCCTCTCAAGAGGCTGAAAACTTAAGAAACTACCTCATTGGAGGTGGTTTTCTTCACATTGATGACAATTACGGGATGGATCAGTTTATTCGCCAAGAGTTAAAAAAAGTATTTCCTGAGTATGAATTGGTTGAAGTACCTTTTGGACATCCAATTTATCATCAAGCCTATGATTTTGATAATGGGCTCCCTAAAATTCACGAACACGATGACCTCATTCCTGCAGGGCTAGGAATTGTTCATGAGGGAAGACTGGTGCTTTTCTATACTTACGAATCTGACTTAGGTGATGGTTGGGAAGACCAAGAAGTGCACAACGACCCTCAAGAGAAACGACTTGCAGCCCTCAAAATGGGAGCAAATATTATATCTTACGTTTTTCTAAGCGATGATCAATAAGCAAAAGGTTGAAGAGTTTATAAGTGAGCATATGCCCCTGGATGCTCCTGCTTTAGCATTAATACTCAGTAAGCGATCAGATTTGCCTTCTGATTACATCATTAATCAAATACAAGGCAGAAAAATTGCTAAACAAAAAATACCTGATTGGACTATTGAAGGTATTACCTACCCTCCAAAGCAGGCACTTGAGCAATGCTCTTCTTCCATAACTGGAAAATACAAAGCCAGCCTCATCTCTAATGGAATACGTTTTATTGATTTAACAGGGGGACTTGGGGTAGACTCCTATTACCTTGGAGACAAGTTTCGTGAAGTTGTTTATGTTGAAGCAAATTCGGAATTATTTGAAATTAGTAAGCAAAATCTAGCGCTATTAATGCCAAATAAAGAAAAAGAGTTTTTAAATATTACAGCAGAAGCTGCTATAAAAGAACAGTCGGGAAACGTCGATTTAATTTACATTGATCCAGATCGGAGAGCTAGCAAATCTTCAAAAGGAGTAAAAATAAGTGATTGCTCACCGAATGTGGCAAGAATGGAGCAAGAGCTGCTAACCCTAAGTGCCCATGTAATGGTTAAGTTTTCTCCATTACTTGACATTAAACAAGCAATGCGAGAGCTAAAAAATATAACCGCTATTCATGTTGTGGCGGTAGACAACGATTGTAAGGAAGTACTACTCGAGTTAAAGGGTAACCAAATAAAGGATAGTGATGTGCCTATTTCTTGTATCAATTTTACTAAAAATGGACCGGAGCAGTTTTACTTTTCTTTTGATGAAGAGGAACAGATACAGTCTTCATTTTCAGAACCGCTAAAATACCTTTACGAACCCAACGTTTCCATATTGAAAGCGGGTGCATTTAAATCAATTGCTCACAAAATGAAGCTGGGTAAACTAGCCACAAACAGCCATTTTTATACCAGCAATGATTACATCTCTGAATTTCCAGGAAAACGATTTAAGGTAATTTCAGTTTCCTCACGATTAAAAGGAATTACCAAGAAAGCCAACATTATCAGTAGAAACCATCCATTAAAACCAGAAGAAATTCGTAAAAAAGGAAAAATTAAGGATGGTGGTAATGATTTTCTCATTGCAACCCGTCTAATAGATAATCAACCAACCTACATATTGTGTCAATTGATGTAAACAAAAAAGCCACCGTTAGAACGGTGGCTTTTGTTATTCTTGATCGACAATTTATGCCATTTGTGCGTTATTAGGTTGTCCTAAACTCTTTAATAGGCGCATATGAGATTTAAACGCTTCGCTGAAAGTATCAAACTCGTTATAAGGCACTCCAAACTCTTTTGCTGTCTTCTGAACAATTTTAGAAATTTCAGGATAATGGACATGACTGATGTTTGGGAAAATGTGGTGCTCAACTTGATAATTTAGTCCACCAATATACCACGATAAAATTTTATTTTTACGAGCGAAATTAGCGGTTGTCATCAATTGATGAACAGCCCATGTGTTTTCGATAGTACCTTCGTTATTTGGAAGTGGTTGTTCAGTTTCTTCAACTACGTGAGCTAATTGAAAAATTACTGCTAATACTAAACCGCATACAAAATGCATCAAAAGGAAGCCTAGAATAATTCCCCACCAAGGTACGCTGTCTATAACTAAAATTGGTATAACCAACATATAAACGGTGTAAATAGCTTTACCTAAAACTAATTTAAAAATTTCACTTTTCAGGTTCATTTTTTTACCATGATATAGTCCTCTTTTGTAATACGAAGTCAACTGCTTAATATCTTTGAAGGTGTACCAAAAAATAGTCATTAAACCATACAAAAAGAACGCATAGATGTGCTGGAATTTGTGCAAAGGCTTATGTTCCTCTTGTGTGGACATTCGAATCAAACCATTAGCATCGATATCTTCGTCGTGATCATATACATTAGTATAGGTATGGTGTAAAACGTTGTGTTGAATTTTCCAATTCAATTTGTGACCTCCCACCAAAATAATTGACGAGCCGACTAGTCTATTAACCCATCCTTTACTAGAGAAAGAACCGTGGTTACCATCATGCATCACACTCATACCTACTCCTGCCATTCCTACTCCCATAAAAGCAGCCAACAGTAGCATAGACCAAACAGGTAAAAAATCCATTACTATCAATACGTATGGAATAAAGTACAATGACATAATTCCAATAGCTTTAAAAGCAATACGTTTACTTCCGAATTTTGTAAGATTATTTTCTTTAAAATACCCATCAACTCTCTTACGTAAGGTAGAGAAAAACTTCGCCTGATCCTT
>CBFHZL010000173.1:0-3631 GCA_965660325.1 uncultured Acidiluteibacter sp. | reverse complement strand
AAATGAATCTACGCGTTCGCTATACCAAAATGAGGAAGAAGAGGTCGGATATTTATGGGATGTAGGTTATGCGGAGCCAGAGGGATTTTATTATTTAAAGTCGGGCACGTCCAATGGAGTGCAAAGCATTTTATTACTCTGTCCAGATTCTAATTATGGGCAAATTTTACTCATGAACAATACTTCTGAAAATGCTACAAACGATTGGGTCAGCCTGTACAATAAAATAGAATATGACCTGATTAAATATCCCAAAATCAATTTATGGACAAAAATAGAACCCTTGTTCCATAAAAACTCGAAGGAGGGCTCAAAGCAATACAGAGAACTCAAAAAAGATACGGCACGGTATTTTGCAACATCCAGTTATCTGAACAGAATTGGATATGATTTTCTTTATCGCAATCAAATAAAGACGGCTATAGAAGTTTTTGAACTTGCCATCTCTACTGACCCTCAAAATGCCAATTTATATGATAGTTTGGGTGAAGCATATTACAAGGCTAAGGAATACGATAAGTCGAAAGTGAATTTTGAAAGGTCACTCAGTTTAAACCCCGATAATAGCAATGCAGAAGAATACATTAAGAAAATAAATTATATTCATTCACCCTAATAAGCAATACTGTTACCAACAAATATATAGTAAATAGTACCCCTTGGGATGGCGACACCAAAAAAGAAACCATATTGGGCATTACTGCGCTCAAAGAGATAACACCGCCACAACAGTTGACGCTCTTGCCAAT
The DNA here is from genome assembly GCA_965660325.1 of uncultured Acidiluteibacter sp. Lineage (GTDB taxonomy): Bacteria > Bacteroidota > Bacteroidia > Flavobacteriales_E > Vicingaceae > Acidiluteibacter. The sequence continues at coordinate 2,882 of CBFHZL010000173.1, read as the reverse complement.
TACTGACTTAACGGACGAACAGTCGCAACAGCGGTACTTCATCGATTATGAAAAAGGTAAAAATGCCGACAAAATAACCTTAGACACTGCAAAGACCACCGCTGATTACTTTCAAGCATTGATCTACATTGAAGGTTCAAAACCAAATGTGCCATATGGCTGGTCAGGCGCAGAACAGTAGAAGAAGTAACCTTTTTTCATCATTTATTTAGTTTTGAGACGGGCATTACCATTTCTTGTGCTTCCTATCCGTTTCAATCCACTGTAATTATTATCTTTAGGCCACTAAAGCTTTTCTAGAAGTACACCACTATACTATACCAACGATGAACGAACGAACAGAAGTAACTGAAAATACGACTGAAGGAATTCAACTCTACTCTATCCGAGCAATAACAGGCGCCACGTATTTGGGTGGCCCTTTAGCTGCAGGGTACATGATTTCAGAAAATTTCAAAGCATTGGATCAGCCAAAACAAGGGAAAACAGCATTTATCATCAGCATTGTGTTCACCATTGTGCTCTTTGCGGTGTTGTTTTCCATACCAGAACACATCGTAGACCGTAGTCCGAATGTGCTGATACCAGTCGTTTATACGGCAATTATTTGGAGCATCGTAGAAAACAAACAAGGAAAAGTATTGGCCGCTCACAAAAAGAATGGCAATGTATTTTACTCGGGTTGGAGGGCAGCAGGAATTGGGTTTATTTCTTTACTCCTCCTTGCTTTGGGTATCGTTGGTGTTGTTTTTTTTAGCCCAGGGACAGCAGAATTGGAGCAGTTTGATACAGAGATTACCGCTTTTATCGCCAATGAAGAAGCCACGATGGTCTTTTACGATCATATCGAAACGGAAAACAACTACAACCTGCTTCAGGAGTTGGAAAAAATCACCATTCCAAAATGGAAAGAAAACATTGCAATCACCAAACGTTTAATTCAACTGCCCAACTTACCCAGTGAGCAAGTAGAGCAGAGCAAATTGCTATTGACCTATTCGGAATTGCGGTTAGAGGTATTTGAGCTGCTTCAATTGGCCATCCAAGAAGATACCGATCAATACGATGCAGAATTGGATCGGTTGTACACCGAAATCAATAAAACAGTAGATCAGATGGATTGAGAAATGGTAGGATTGTAGAAAACTAAGAAGCAATCAATCAGCTACAAAAAAATAGTGGCTAAAATTCTGAATCATATTACGTCTTCTGCTAGAGATTTATACGATAATTGCACTGATTAAAATAAGCGCGCAAATAAGTGGTACAACCTAGTTTATGGACAACAATTTAAACCAAATAGAAAAAGCAGTATTCCAGCAATGCGGATTTAACGTAACGAACTTCCAACTAGAAATCGAAAGCCGAGCATATTATGCTTGCCAATTTGAACTAAATGGTCGTAAAGTTTTCAGTAGAAATGCAAAACAAACACCTAAGAAAATAGGTCAATTTGTGACGTTTTGGAAAAGAGATGAAGACAAGCCCATTGAACCATTTGAGGAAACCGACCAATTTGATTTTTTAATTGTCAATGTCCGTAATCAGCAGCAATTGGGCCAATTTGTATTCCCGAAATCTATCTTATTGAATAAGGGAATCATTTCTACTGCAAAAAAGGAAGGTAAAAGAGCATTTAGAGTATATCCAAATTGGGATATGCCCACTAGCCAACAAGCTAAAAAAACTCAAGAATGGCAACTGCCCTATTTTTTTGAAATTACTGCTGCTATTAAATTTGATAACGTAATGGAGTTATACCAACTTGACAAATAGGCTTTTCATTTAGCTCTAAAGGCACCAATTCCCTCCAGATATTAGATGTCCTATGGAAGTTTGCTTGCTTAAGTAAATAACGCTGTGTAGTATACTAAAAAACAAAGTGCTTCGTTCTGGCTCCATAGCTTACGGTAAAGACTGGGGCTAAAAATAACAAGCCTGAAAATTACATCGATTCGATTAAGCCTAAATAAAATGAAACAAACAACATTACTATTTCTCATTGCACTACTTTCTTTAAACGTCTATTGTCAGCAAAAGCCAATACTTGAATTTGATTTAATCAATAATACCGTCGATTCGATTCCTATCACAGCATTTGATTCCAGTAAATCGAGTGACCGTACGCCCTACTTTATTGGAAATTTTGATTCTATTTTGGCACCGCTGCCCCAAACACCTCCTGTAGCAAATACGTATCCTTCGAGCGCGTTTACGTATAAAAAAAGAGCAGCCATTGACTTTGATATCACCAACTACCCCATACGAACTACGGTAAAATTACATGCGGTAGAAAATGGAACGCTAGCCGACTTATGCACCGGTAGCTTAATTAGCAGAAAGCATGTGCTCACTGCTGCCCACTGTGTATCTCCCATTAATTCAAATGTATTATCAAGAGACTCCATACAAGTTGCTCCAGTTTTTGATAATGGAGTTTTCAATAACTCCTTTACTTCTAGCCTAGTCAGCAAGGTGTACTTTTTTAGAGATTGGGGATTTGCGGGGTCTGACCTCGCTCTATTAGAATTAGAAGATCCGATTGGAGCCTCAACTGGTTGGTTAAGTATTGGTTTTAATCAAATCGATAGCCTTCACTCCAATGGTATTTTTTACAAATTCACTTATCCTGCCACCACAATACTCCCCATTGATTCGAATACGTATAATGGAGACACGCTCTATTATAATTATGGAAATATCAACCTGATCTCTCCTACTACTTTGGGAATAACCAATGCTAGCGGTATTCCAGGAGAAAGTGGAAGTTCGCTGATACGGATAGCGAATGGCCAAGAATACACTTCTTATGGCGTGCTGAGCTTATCGAGCAATTTAACGCATAGCAAAATAAAGAATTGGCAGTTTTATGCATTCAGAGC
>CBFHZL010000172.1:0-3764 GCA_965660325.1 uncultured Acidiluteibacter sp. | reverse complement strand
CGTATTTCTCCGTTGACACTGATTGCATTGTTATTCACGATTATCGTGATGTTTTCCTTGAAAGGAGAATTAATCGTAGAAATACCGTTTGACGTATTATTAATCGCCGTTCCACTGATGATTTATTTCATCATCATGTTCTTGATTGGATTCTTTGTGAGCAAGGCAACCGGCGCTACATATGATAAAAATGCTGCCATCGCTTTCACTGCAGCCGGAAACAATTTTGAGTTGGCCATCGCTGTAGCTATCGCCGTTTTTGGATTAAACTCCGATCAAGCATTTGTAGGCGTCATCGGCCCATTGGTTGAAGTTCCTGCGTTGATTTTGTTGGTGAGGGTAGCGTTTTGGTTGAGGGGGAAGTATTATGTATAAAAAATCCCAAACCCTGACATCCATCATATTTTCCCTCAAAAACCCATCGTAAATTTGCGATAAGCATTATGAAAAGAAACTTAGAAAAGATAGCATACTTAGAAGATACGGAGGCTTTAGCAAGATTTGCAAAAGCATTGGGTCATCCTACGAGAATAGCCATTTTAAAGCATTTGGATCAGCAATCTTGTTGTTTTACAGGTGATTTGGTAGATGTATTTCCATTGGCACAGTCTACCGTTTCTCAGCATTTGAAGGAATTAAAAAACGCAGGACTTATTCAAGGAAAATTAGAACCGCCTAAAATAAAATACTGCATTAATCAGGAGAATTGGAAAATTGCAAAATCTCTTTTTGAGGATTTTTTCCATTAATTATTTATTAACCCTATCGCTTATTTGCGATAAACAAACTATAACGTTATGAGCAAAGTAATCAAAATACTAGGAACCGGTTGTCCAAAATGTCTATCGATGACTGGCGTAGTGAAGGAAGTTATTTCTGAGAACAACATAGACGCTACCATTGAAAAAGTGGAAGATATTATGGAAATAATGAAATACAATGTTATGTCTACTCCTGCTTTGGTGATCGACGATGTGATTACTGTAAAAGGCAGAGTTCCTTCAAAGAATGAAGTGTTAGAATTTTTAAAATAAAAACCGATTATGAGTTATCAAATCAAAGCTTCATCAGTTTCGGATCAAGATGCGGAGATTCATATCAAAGAATCGACCATTGATTTCGGCACCACCTCAAAAACTGCTAACTCTTTACCGAATCCTGCAGAGTTATTTTTAGGTTCGTTTTCAGCGTGTATGCTAAAGAATGTAGAGCGTTTTTCAGCCATTTTAAAATTCAGCTATTCTAGAACTACGGTTGAAGTAAAGGCCAATCGATTGGAAAATCCACCGAGAATGGAACACATAGAATATCTGTTGACCATTTACAGCGATGATGATCGGTTGAACCCTGAATTGTTAAAAAAGAACATCGAAAAATTTGGTACTATTTACAATACCGTGAAATTATCATGCACTATTTCAGGAACGATAAATACCATTAAAGAAGATGTTTGATTGGTTGCAAAATTTTGCTGATTGGCTCATCTACTCCATCTTTAACATAGGAGCAGAAACTCATTTGGGAGTGGCCTTAAACTTCTTTGTGTACGATACACTCAAGATACTTATTCTGCTATTTTTCATCGTTTTCATCATGGGAATAGTCAACACCTATTTTCCAATAGAGCGATTGAAGGATTACCTGAATAAGAAAAAGCTATACGGGTTAGAATACTTTTTTGCTTCTGTTTTTGGAGCAATTACTCCTTTTTGCTCCTGCTCATCGGTTCCACTTTTTATCGGCTTTGTACAAGTAGGAATTCCATTGGGTGTTACTTTCTCTTTTCTAATCACTTCTCCTTTGGTAAATGAAGTTGCTATAGCGATGTTTTTAGGAATGTTTGGCGTAAAAGCGACCTTAATTTATGCCATTTCAGGTATTTTACTAGGCACGCTTGGTGGTTGGATTATTGGCAAATTTAATCTTGAGCCGCTTCTTTCGGTTTGGGTAAAAAAGATTCTTGAGAATAAATCGAATCAAGAAACTTTCGAAGAAGAGAACAGAACATTTAAGCAACGATTACCTGAAATCACTCGTGGAGCATGGGACATTGTTAAAGGTGTTATTTTTTATGTAGTGATCGGTATTGCCATCGGTGCTGCTATGCATGGTTATGTGCCTGAAAATTTCTTTCATCAATATTTAGGTGGCGGTGAATGGTGGACTGTTCCTTTGGCCGTATTGGTGGCCGTTCCCATGTATGCGAACGCAGCCGGAATTGTTCCCATTGTTCAAGTTTTTGTAGCAAAAGGGGTTCCACTAGGCACAGCTATCGCATTTATGATGGCGACTGTTGGCTTATCGATCCCAGAAGCGACCTTGCTTAAAAAGGTGATGTCAGTTAAACTGATTGCCATATTTTTCGGAATCGTAACGCTATCCATAATCATATCAGGATACTTATTCAATTTTTTATTATAACTTAAAAAACACAATCAACATGAAAGCAATCAAATTTATAGCTGTATTAACATTTGGGTTAATGATAACAGCCTGCAACGGTCAAACAAAAGGAAAAGAGCAATCTACTACTCAATCGGTTTCTAAAATTGAAGTTATCGATTTCCATTCCACACACAGATGCATGACGTGCAATGCCATAGAAGCGAATACAAAATACACCTTGGACACTTATTTTGCGAATGAAATGAAGGCCAACAAAGTGACATTTCAGGTAATTAATGTAGATGATGAGAAAAATGAGAAGATTGCTGAAAAGTTTGAAGCATTTAGCACTGCGCTCTATTTGAACGTTATAAAAGATGGAAAGGAAACCAAAATTGACCTGACAGAATTTGCATTTATGAATGGTAATGAAAAAGAGGTCTTTTCCAAAGAGTTAAAAGCTAAAATAGACACCGAATTACAGAAACTGTAAAGTAAAATGGAATTTTTAAAAGCCCTTTTAGAAAATTACAACATCCCCATTTTGTCGGCATTCGTGCTCGGGCTAATGACTGCCATTAGTCCGTGCCCCTTAGCCACCAACATTACAGCTACTGCGTTTATCTCCAAAAACATATCGAGCAAGCGGAAAGTATTTCTAAGTGGATTATTGTATTCTTTGGGCAGAGGATTCAGCTATACTGCCATTGGTGTGATCTTGTATTTCGGAGCGAGTAAATTTCACATTGCCAAGTTTTTTAACCAGAATGGTGAAAAATATTTAGGTCCTTTATTAATTGTAATTGGGCTCATTATGCTCAATATTATTCGACTTAATTTCCTTGGAAAGTCAAACTTTCAAGAACGTCTATCAGAGAAATTTAAAGACAAAGGTCTTTTAGGTTCATTTCTAATTGGTGTTGTGTTTGCTCTGGCATTCTGCCCATATAGTGGCGCATTATTTTTTGGAATGCTAATCCCAATCACTATTTCGTCTGCCGATGGGCTCTACCTTCCGATAGTATTTGCTTTTGGAACAGGATTACCAGTTATTTTATTTACTTATTTATTGGCCTTCACGGCAAGTAAAGTTGGTGTATTCTACAACCGAATTACTAAAATTGAGAAGGTGATGCGAACTGTGGCCGGTGTAGTTTTTATTCTTACGGGATTGTATTATGTGTTGATTTTTGCAGGTGCTTATTTTGAATAGGCTTGGATTGTCTCAGAAAGACCTCTAAGGTTTTGGCGACCTTGTAGGTCTAGTATGATGCTGATCCTTTTAAATAAAATCACTTTTTCTTATAAACAAACTGCCAAACTAAGTAGGCCAATATCAAGAGTAAATAAATTAATTCAGCGATGTCAAATTCCAATGA
>CBFHZL010000171.1:0-3781 GCA_965660325.1 uncultured Acidiluteibacter sp. | reverse complement strand
CAAGGAGAAACCATCGGGAAATACGATTTAGATTTTGATGGTGCCAACTTTTTATTGGTTTCAAAAACTACTGACTGTTTAGCAAAAGACAAGTGTGGTATTCCGGAACAGAAGCCAAGAATCAAAATGAGCGCAATTGGTAATTCAACTGAATCATCTTGCACTCCAGGTGGTGGATGTTGCTAATTATAAGACAAAATGATAACAACACAACCAACATTGTTTCCTGAAATAGAGACTTCTCTAAGCGGCTACAACCACTCAGAAATTTCAGAAAATAGAAAAGCAATTTTACAACCACTGATCGACTATATTCAATCGAAAGTAGAAAATAAGCAGCCAGTTAGAATCAATTTTATTTGCACCCACAATTCAAGAAGAAGTCATTTGACCCAAGTGTGGGCGCAAACGATGGCGCATTATTTCAACATTCCGAATGTGACGTGTTATTCGAGTGGAACAGAAACCACTGCCCTTTTTCCGAAAGTGGCAGAAACCTTGAATAACACTGGCTTTAAAGTGAGCAAACTTTCAGAAGGTGAGAACCCAATTTACAGCATAAAATTTGCTGATAACGAATCACCTGTCATCGCATTTTCGAAAAAGTTGGATAATGAATTTAATCCAAAAAATGGTTTCGCAGCAATTATGACTTGTTCGCAAGCTGATGGGGCTTGCCCTTTTGTGGTTGGAGCAGAAAAGCGCATTCCGATCACTTTTGAAGATCCAAAAGCATTTGACAATACGCCTCAACAAAATGAGAAGTATTTAGAACGGAGTATGCAGATTGCCAACGAAATGAAATATGTATTTACGACAGTAAACCATAATTTGAAATGAAAAAGCTCAACTTTATTGATAAAAACCTAACATGGTGGATTTTTCTAGCGATGCTAATCGGTGTAGCTATCGGGTATTTCTATCCTAATTCAGCCGACTTTATCAACTCATTTAGTTCAGGCTCTACCAATATTCCTATTGCCATTGGACTGATTTTAATGATGTATCCACCTTTGGCTAAAGTTAATTATGCTTTGTTACCAAAGGTTTTTAAAGATGTGAAAATTCTATCCGTTTCTTTAATCTTAAACTGGATCATTGGGCCAGTCCTGATGTTTACATTGGCGCTGATATTCTTGCAAGATCATCCTGGCTATATGGTCGGCTTGATTTTAATTGGCCTAGCTCGCTGCATTGCCATGGTTTTGGTTTGGAACGATTTGGCCGAAGGAAGCCCTGAATATGGCGCCGGATTAGTGGCATTGAATAGTATTTTTCAAGTATTTGCTTACTCCTTCTACGCTTGGATCTTTATTACTGTGCTTCCACCCTATTTTGGGTTTGAAGGTGCATTGGTTGATATCTCCATCTCCACTATTGCAGAAAGTGTTGCCATTTATCTAGGTTTACCGTTTTTGATGGGATTATTAAGCCGATTAATATTGGTAAAACTAAAAGGCGAAGAATGGTACACCACCAAATTCATCCCACGTATTTCTCCGTTGACACTGATTGCATTGTTATTCACGATTATCGTGATGTTTTCCTTGAAAGGAGAATTAATCGTTGAGATACCGTTTGATGTTTTATTAATCGCCGTTCCCTTAATGATTTATTTCATCATCATGTTCTTGATTGGATTCTTTGTGAGCAAGGCAACTGGCGCAACGTATGATAAAAATGCAGCCATCGCATTTACTGCAGCAGGAAACAATTTTGAATTGGCCATTGCTGTAGCTATTGCTGTATTTGGATTAAATTCCGATCAAGCTTTTGTAGGGGTTATAGGCCCATTGGTGGAAGTTCCTGCGTTAATTTTGTTGGTGAGGGTGGCGTTTTGGTTGAGGGGGAAGTATTATGCGAGTTAATTGTTTTTAACTTTAAATCCGTTCAAAGAGCTAAAAAATCACTTTTTTTTATAAACAAACTGCCAAACTAAGTAGGCCAATATCAAGAGTAAATAAATTAATTCAGCGACGTCAAATTCCAATGATGGTGTGCTTTAAAATGATTATTTCTGAAAGTTAAATAAATAATCTGTCACAATAACAACTAATCAATTAGTTTTATAACTAAACTTTTAGTTATATTTGTTTCATGAAGGTATTAACAAAAGCAGAAGAAGAAGTGATGCAAGTGCTCTGGAACCTAGAAAAAGCATTTGTAAAAGAAGTCTTAGCAGAGTTTAAAAATCCTAAACCTGCCTACAATACAATTTCTACTATCATTAGAATACTCGAAAAAAAAGAATTTGTCGGGTATACCGCCTTTGGAAAAACCCACCAATACTATCCGCTCGTTACAAAAGAGAGCTATAAGAAACAACTTTCGAAGAGTCTACTCTCGAATTATTTTGAAGGTTCTATCGAAAATTTAGTTTCCTTTTTTGCTAAAAATGAAGACATCGACGTTAATGAGTTAGATGAAATTTTATCCAAATTAAAAGAGAAAAAATGAACACTGTTGTCATATATTTCATACAAGTAACTATTTATAGCAGTATTTTAATCATTGGTTATCGGTTACTGTTCAAAAAACACAGCAATTTCAGTTTTAATAGGACATACCTTTTAACAGTTCCATTTTTAGCGCTATTATTACCATTTATTGAGCTTTCAATTGCTAAAATAAGCCTTCCTAATTCGACTATTTATAGTGTAGTACTTCCTGAAATTAGTATTGAAAGTAGCTCAGAATATTCCACTACTCTTTCTTTCTCTAATTGGATTCTGCTTATTTATATTGCAGGAATTATCTTCGGTTTTACCAAGATAGCCATATCTATTTATCGACTCTATCAGATTAAAAAAAGCTGTGATTATAATGGAAAATATTATCTACTTATAAATAGCACAGAGGCTTATAGCTTTTTAGGTGATATATATATTGGGCAACAGCTCTCTCCATCAGATCAAGAAATTGCATTTCAGCATGAATTAGTTCATCAAAAAAAACGCCATTGGGTTGACCTCTTAATCGCTCAATTATTTAAAATGATTTGTTGGTTTACCCCCTTTGCCTATTTACTTCTCCCATACTTAAAAGAGCAGCATGAATATGAAGCAGATTATATTAGTTGCGCCAATCAAGAACAATACATAGCGCTTTTATTAAAGCAAAAATTTCAAATCTCTGACCTTCCAATAGGGCATCATTTTAATTCTAGTATTCATTTAAAAACCCGTATTATGAGAATTCAAGAAAGAACAAAACAATCAATTTCCATCAAATCAATCGGTGCAGCCGCATTGATAATTGGCATTACTTTTATCGGCATCCAATCTATAAATGCCACCAATCCGGTTGAACATGAAAAAGAAACTGCGGTTGATGTAATCCGAACAGACTCTATTTATGACATGGCAGATGTAATGCCTGTATTTAATAAAGATGAAATGGGTCTACAGAAATTCATTGCCGAAAATACAGTTTACCCTGAAGAAGCAAAAGAGCAAAATATATCGGGACGAGTGTTTATTAGCTTTGTAGTTGGCTTAAAAGGCAAAGTGGAAGATGTAAAAATCCTAAAAGGTGCTCACCCACTATTAGACCAAGCTGCTTTAAACGTTATAAATAAAATACCTAAATTTAAGTCTCCTGGTATGCATGAAGGAAAAACTGTTAGAGTGCGGTTTAATACGCCAATTAGCTTTGCGACTTCATGACTACCCATCTAAATGGTGAAAACCACCTACTCATCATTATCTAAAAAGTTAGATCAGACTTCCAAGGTTTTGAACACCTTGGAGTTCTTTCCAGAAGTAATTTTAACTCTCCAAGA
>CBFHZL010000170.1:0-3848 GCA_965660325.1 uncultured Acidiluteibacter sp. | reverse complement strand
ATTGCTGCAAATGAAGATAAATTTGTAGTAGAAGTGCTGACGAGCAACACACAAGCAGACTTACTGATACAACAAGCGATAAAGTTCAAGCCAAATGCAGTTGTTATTTGTGACGAAAGTCAATACAAAAAGGTTTCTGATGCGTTATGGGAATACGACATTAAAACTTACGCTGGTTCTGCAGCTTTAGAACAAGTGGTGGAAATGGATGAAATCGACATGGTGCTTACGGCATTGGTTGGTTACTCGGGTCTAAAACCCACGCTAAACGCAATTGCCGCAAAAAAAGCCATTGCTTTAGCTAATAAAGAAACCTTAGTTGTAGCAGGAGATATTGTAACAGAATTAGCGGCAAAAAACAGGGTCCCACTGTTGCCTGTAGATTCTGAGCATTCCGCTATTTTTCAATGTTTAGCTGGAGAATTTCACAATCCTATTGAGAAAATTTACCTCACCGCATCAGGTGGACCATTTAGAGGATGGAAAAAAGAGCAGCTCGAAAGTGTTACACGAGCGCAAGCACTAAAACATCCTAATTGGGAAATGGGGGCCAAAATTACCATCGACTCAGCTACTTTAATGAACAAAGGGTTAGAGGTAATAGAAGCGAAATGGTTATTTCAGCTCAATCCTGAGCAAATAGATGTAATTGTTCATCCGCAATCCATCATCCACAGCATTGTGCAGTTTACTGATGGAAGCATGAAAGCACAAATGGGACTGCCTGATATGAAGTTACCGATCCAATATGCAATGGCATACCCAGAGCGTATATATGCTGACTTCCCTAGGTTCAACTTTTTAGACTACCCTCAGCTTACATTTGAAAAAGCAGATACAACAACTTTTCAAAACCTCAGCTTAGCCTACGAAGCCATGCAAAAAGGAGGAAATGCCGCATGTATTTTAAATGCAGCCAATGAAATTACCAACAAAGCCTTTTTGGATGAAAAAATTGGATTTCTCGATATCGCTCGCATCAATGCACACTGCATGGACAGGTCAACTTTTATAGCCAAGCCAACACTCGAAGATTACATCGGAAGTAATGAAGAGGCGCGTCGGATAGCCGAAGAGCTGACTAAACAGTAATTTAACATTGATTGTCATTTTACGGCTTTGATTAGCAAGTAGAATACTTAATTTTGACGCTGATTTATATTTAACAATGGAAGTACTTATTCAGGCCGCACAACTTATATTGAGCTTATCAATATTGGTGATTTTACATGAGTTAGGCCACTTTATACCTGCAAAATTATTCAAAACCAAAGTAGAAAAGTTTTACCTTTTCTTCGACCCGTGGTTTTCTCTTTTTAAATTTAAAAAAGGAGAAACGGAGTACGGAGTTGGATGGCTTCCATTAGGAGGTTACGTAAAAATTGCCGGTATGGTGGATGAATCCATGGATAAGGAGCAATTGAAAGAAGAGCCTAAGCCTTGGGAATTTAGGTCAAAGCCTGCTTGGCAGCGATTGATTATTATGCTTGGTGGTGTTATTGTAAATGTAATTCTTGGCATCGTTATTTACGCAGGTATATTATTTACTTGGGGTAATGAATACATCCCTACGGAAGGCTTAAAGTACGGCGTGTATGCAGATAGCGTAGCCATCGATATGGGACTTCAAAGCGGAGATAAAATCATCGCGGTAGACGGAGAAAAGGTTGAAAAGTTCAGTGATATCCAAATGAACATCCTGATTAACAACGCTAAAAAAGTTACCGTTGAGCGAAATCAATTACAAGAGGATATTACCTTACCTGAAGGCACTATTTCAGGTTTGATTAAAAATCAAAAGCCCTTTTTAGAGCCAGCAATTATCAGCGAAGTAAAAGAAGTTACACCAAATACTGCTGCTGACTCAGCCGGATTATTAGAAAAAGACATTATCATTGGAATTGATGATGAAAAAACACCTTTCTTTCAAGATGTGGTGCGTTACTTAAAAGCACGACCAAATGAAGCTGTGGTCCTCAAAGTAATCAGAAACAATGAGCCACTAAACTTGCCTGCTAAAGTGAGATCAAATGGAACCTTGGGCTTTGCAATTACACCGATTAATGAGCAAATTGAATTCTCTACAGAGGAGTATACCGCGCTTCAATCCATTCCTGCAGGAGTTAACAAAGCGTATGATTCTTTCGACAATTACATCAAACAAATGAAACTTGTTTTTGAACCAGAAACAGAAGCGTATAAGTCGCTTGGTGGGTTCATTAGTATTGGTAAGGCTTTTTCTCCTGAGTGGGATTGGCAGCGATTTTGGAGCTTCACAGCATTCCTATCAATCATACTTGCCATTATGAACATATTGCCAATACCTGCTTTAGATGGCGGTCATGTACTGTTTTTATTGTATGAAATTGTAAGCGGTAGAAAGCCATCCGATAAGTTTTTAGAAAACGCTCAAGTGGTAGGATTCGTCATTCTTTTAGCGCTAATGGTATTAGCAAATGGTAACGACATTTTAAGACTTTTCCAGTAGTCTTATTAACACCTTGTTGTTTTTTAATTCTTCTACTCTTAATAGAGGGTAGAAAAATTATCATTTACCTTTGATCTAAACTCTTTTTCAATGAAAACCATTAGTTTACTTTTCAGTTTTATAGTGTTTGCCTCCCTAGGATTTTCTCAGAGCGGTACCATGCAATTTAATGGAGGGGCAGGTTCAGGAAAAGCATCTGTTCTATTGATTCCTTTTGAGCCTTTTATGTACTTATCAGAGATTGATAAACAATTAGAAAAGGAAAGTAAACTTTCGGGACAAGAAATGAAAGCCGAATTTGTAAAAGCCCTCGACTTTCATTTGTATCAAACCTTTAATGAAAACTATACGGTTCTTTCCTTCTATTTTATGGAAGATGATATCGAGCAAGACTTAACGCACATATACCGGTCTAGAAAACTAAACTTCGAAGCAGTACCTGCTGAGGAGCAAAGCGCATTAGAAGAAAAGAAAACTGCGCTAAAAGGAAAGCTAAAGCGATCATTTAAGAAAGAAGAGAGTGCTGATTACGGTGGTCAAGTTGTTACTAATCGGGTAAAAGAAGAGCGTTTTATGAACGCTGAGATTACCAATAACAATCTATTGGACAGTTTGCACACCAAACATGGAGCAAAATTGTATCTATTTATTAATCAACTGGAATTTAGGAACCTATACGGCGATTACACTACCATGCAGACGGGAGAGTACAATAGAGAAGCCAAAGTTCACTACACGCTTTTTACGAAAGAAGGCGTAGTAATTGCTAAAGGTATCTCTGCAGTCGAGTTTCCATCGAGAGAAAATAAGATTGATGAAATTACGAGCAGATATTTCCCTATTTTAGCTGCAGGTATTTATGACCAAATAAACACCATCACAACTCCTAATAATTAATCTATGATCATGCAAATCATTGGGCCTTATACTGCTATTATCGGTATCAGCCTCGTAATTATACTTTCTTACTTCTTTAATATCATCTCTCAGAAAACAAATATTCCGAGCGTTCTGCTGCTGATTGTTTTAGGTATTTTAGCCAAACAAGGAATGAATGTTATCGAGCTAAAGGTGCCTGAAGGACAACTTTTTAATGCCCTTGAAATTCTCGGAATTGTTGGTTTAATAATGATTGTATTGGAAGCTGCATTGGACTTGGAGTTAACCAAAGAAAAATGGCCAACGATATGGAAATCATTTTCCGTAGCGCTTATTTCCCTTTTAGGGTCAACTGCTATATTGGCCTACATTATCAATTTCTTCTTGGTCGATAATGTGTTTACCTGTATTCTTTACGCCGTTCCTTTGTCAGTGATGAGCAGCGCCATTATCATTCCGAGTGTTGGTGGACTTGGTGCAG
>CBFHZL010000169.1:0-3970 GCA_965660325.1 uncultured Acidiluteibacter sp. | reverse complement strand
TATTTAATGCTTCATATCTTTCAGATGAAAGCTCACAAAAGGGGCTAGAATTACTTTCTCGTGCAGGTTACGGGTATGGTATTCGTCAAGCTATTCCAAATGATATACGAGTTGCTCATAAATATGGTGTAAAACAAGGTATTGATGGAGTTTACCAATTGCACCATTTCGGAATAGTCTACCATCAGCAAAAACCATTTCTTATTGGAATAATGACCAAAGGAAAAAATATGAGTGAATTGAAATCACTCATTTCTAATATAACTTTTGATGTGTTTACTCAGGTAAATATGCAGGCTAATGCACATGAAAATAGTTATTTAGCACGAGATATTATTGATTAATTACTCTCCAGAATAAATGACTCCAGAGGTAGGAGTTTCATTTAATTCAATGGTTGCTAACTGAGGTAATTGAGGTTTAATTTCATTCCATATCCAAACAGCTAATCCTTCGCAAGTAGGATTTTCAAGCCCTTTTATCTCATTGAGAACTTTATGATCTAGTGCTTTTACTACAGGATCTACGACTTTTTTTAAATCTGTAAAATCCATTACCCAATTAAGTTGACTCTCTAGTTGACCCTCAACGATAATCTTTAACAGATACGTATGTCCATGCATATTTTTACATTTATGACCATCAGGAACATTTGGTAAAAAATGTGCGGAATCAAAAGTGAAACTTTTAAAAATTTTCATGGGCTTCTTTTTTGCAAAGTTCCTTATAATCTCGGCAAGTCAAAAGTAAAAGTTTGAGATTTTTAATTTTTAAAAAAATCGGTTAGGATTCCCTTAATCGGTTGTACTTTATGCACATATTCAATCGATGGACCTGCGCACCAAAATGTTTTATAAGTAGCGCCATCTGCTGCCTTCTTTACTTGATTCATTCCCCTCAAGTAAATTAGCATTTTGACGTATTTCTTTAGCCATTTATTTTTCAGCAACTTTCGTTCCCACCAGCTTGCTTTTGCGCCTACTTTTTGTACATAAGGTGTATTAATGATGGTCAGGTGTGAACCCGAAATCCGATCAGTAAGTATAATATCTTCTGCACCATAATCGACCATTGCCTGCTTGTATTCATCAGAGATATCTGCTTCATCACAAGCGATAAAAATAGTTCCTACACTTGCTCCAGCTGCACCCCAAGACATGGCTTGAGTAAGTTGCTCATTATTGGCAACTCCGCCAGCTGTGATAACAGGAATGGAGCAGTGGGAGTTCAGCTCCTCAATAAGTTCTTTTGGGCTTTCATTTCCGCAATGACCACCCGCCTTATTATTAACAGCAATCAACGCATCTGCACCTAGCGACTCTACTTTTTGGGCGTATGCGAGATTGGTCACATCACAAAATACTTTTATCCCTTTCATATGCGCTTGCTCAATAACCTCTTTCGGATTGCCTAATGAAGTAATGATATACGGCACTTTTTCCTCAATTAATACCGTTAGCTGTGCTTTATATTTTGGATTGGACTTGTTGACGATTAAATTCACGCCAAAAGCTTGGTCACTTGCCGCCTTTATCTCTCTTATGGCAGACCTTAATTCTTCAATAGTTCGGTAGTTTAGTGCGGGAAATGCTGCACTAACACCAAAGTTCAATGCTTCAATAACCATTTTAGTATTGGATATTAAAAACATTGGGGCAACAATAAGTGGGTACTTACAGTTGAGTAAATCGCTTATTGTTGGTTTAGTATTCATAACTTATGGATAAACAATGGTAATGGTTCCTTTGGTTTCAAGTGGTCCGGTTAAGTTCTCATCAAATTTAGCTGATTTTGCAGCCGTTTCTGCTTTGATGTGAAGGTACTCATTACTTGTGGTGGTTCCATTAGCTCCTGCTGCCACGCGTCGTATGTTTCCGTACCGATCGATTACAATGTCAACAACAATGGTTCCTTTATCTTGAGTACCAATCGAAACTTTTGGTTTACGAACAATCTTGCGATCTTTAACGGCATATTTAACGGTAAATTGATCAACCTTAAAAGAGATTTCTTCTGTATCATCCATTAAAGAGCCATCGTAGGGCACATGCTCATTGAAAAATATGGTACTCACATCAATCATTTTAAATGTTTTCATCTTTCGGTCTACGACCATTGATAGCACATCATCCTTTAACTCGATTACTACGCCACTAACTTTTTCTCCCCCTTTCAGAACGAGGGTATGCTGCCCAAACAATAAACTAATAGGAAAAAGTAAGATAAATATAATTGAAATTTGTTTCATAAGAATGTTTGTTTAATGCTTCAAATTTCCTCAATAATCCCCTTTGGTTAGTTCTTTAACTAATGACTTTTAAACAATCGAGCGCTTATAAACAAAAAAAGCGATCTACTCAATCGAGTAGTCGCTTTTTTTAATTCAGACGTACTGTTTTATTGCTTTCCGCCTAATAACACGATTTCATTTACTAATATTTCAGATATGTAGCGCTTTATACCTTCTTTATCTTCGTACGAGCGATTGGTTAACTTACCTTCAATAGCCATTTCGCTGCCTTTTTCAAGAAACTTTTCAGCAATTTCAGCCGTCTTTCCCCAAGCAACTAACTGGTGCCATGTGGTATCTTGTACTTTTTCACCTTTTGCATTTTTGTACGTGTCTGTTGTAGCTACAGACATTCGTGCTACGACTTTACCACCTTCTAAATGTTTTACTTCTGGTTTTGCGCCTAAATTTCCGATTAACTTGATACTGTTTCTTAATGAACTCATAATAATTTGTTTTAATGGTTTGTGAATTATTTCGAGGCAAAGATGAGTTGGTGGAAAAGTTTAAAACGGTTTTAAACGTTTATTAGTCGTTTAATATTCGTTTGTTGTCGTTTGTAAATGATTTTATTATTGATAATTAGTATTTTAAAAAAATAAAATAATTTTTACTTTTTTTACTATTTCTACAATTATCAGCAATAAAAATCACAAAAGAACATGTTTTTGTGTGGTACAAGCTTATAGGTTATGGAAAAATTGCTGTGCTGTGTAATGATGTTTAAGGTGGAATAAAATAGCCTCAACTATCAATAAAGATTTTTAATTAAGCATTAATTCCTTTCAGAAAAGAAATTGCTTCTGCATTAAATATATGCGGTTGCTCAACATTTACCACATGACCGCAGGAAGGAACAACATATAAATGTGCAGACTGATGATTTTCAACCAATTTTGTAATAGATGGTAAAAACATATGATCCTCTTCACCCATGATATAAAGGGTTGGAACACCGCTATCTTTGATTCGAAAAAGTGAAAGCAATGGGTTGACTTCAGAAATTAGGGTAAACCAACGTTTAAACTCCTTTTGGTAGAGCTTTTTCGCTTCATTAATGAATAAATTGCGTGACTCTCGGTGTTTTTTTCGAGGCATGATGATAAATGCAAAAAATCGATAGAGTAGTAAATAAGGAATAACGGACTTTAAAAGTGCACCTGTTCGCATAAGTATTTGTCCTCTTACGTTAAGCTTCATCACTGCACCACCCATTATTAAGCTCTTCGTTCGCTCTGGATATCGCTCTGTAAGTTCACGAATAACAATGGTTCCTAATGAAATACCAACGAAGTGAGTCGACTTAATTTCTAAGTGATTCAGTACTTCTATTACTTCATCTCCAATTACATCGAAACTGTATTGTTTGAGTTTCTCGTAAAAAGGTTTTTTGGATTTACCGTGACCTCTTAGGTCGATTAGGAGTACATTGAAATGCTTCTGAAAATCTCTTATTTGCTTGTACCATATAGAACTACTACCTCCAGCACCGTGGATAAAAGTCACCCAATCGGAAGATTCTGAGTGTTTATGGATAGAGTAATAAAGCATATTTATTCAACAGAAAGGACAAATATATGTTTGAATTTGCATTTATTGGCTATCAAATAGGATGTTTAATTTATTTTCTAGATTTGAGTAGCTATATTTGTCTTATTAAGATATTAATCAGACACGAAG
>CBFHZL010000168.1:0-3972 GCA_965660325.1 uncultured Acidiluteibacter sp. | reverse complement strand
AGAAGTACTCGATCAGCGACTAATTTTAGGATTTCCACTGTGTTCTCCTTTTGAATTGGTGAAGAAAATGCCTGAAAACTTGACTTTCGTAAAACAATTGAGCAGTGTAGTTGGAAAAAAAGTAAGGATGGTGGGCTATTTAGTAACGATTAAAAACACACGAACTTCCAACCGAAAAACGATGCAGTTTGGGACTTTTTTAGATGCTAATGGCGACTGGATTGATACTGTTCATTTTCCACCGGTGGCTGCACGATATCCTTTTCGGGGGAAAGGCTGTTATGTAATAGAAGGAAAAGCGGTAGAAGAGTTTGGCTATGTAACGGTGGAGGTGTCTTATTTGCAAAAGCTAGATGATATGCAAGTGGGGGATGTGTAAAGTGATTAATTATTCAAACGTTCTAATAGCTCAATTTTCTGATTTACCTCTTTATTATTGGCATTTATCTCTCGGTATTTTTTAAGCCATTTTAGCGAATTAGCTACATCCTTTTGGATATAATATATATTCGCTTGATTTAATACTAACTCCAGTTTTTTAGGATGTTTTTTTAAGCCTTTCTCATTGATATCTAAAGCTTTTTGGTATTGCTGTGTGGCTACTAATTGTTTTAAAAGTGGTTCATAAGCAGCAATATAACTAGCATTTACTTCAATTGCTTTTTCAAATTCTGCAATTGAGTTCGATGTATCTTTTTGTGCTAGATAAACCCAGCCTAAATGAAAATGTGGGTCAGGATATGTTGAGTCTAATTTAATTGCTCTACTGTAGGATTTTATGGCACTTTTGTAATCCAGAAGTGCTCGAAATTGCAAGCTTCCTAAATCGGTTAAGAGATATTTATCTTCTACTAAATTAACTGATGTTTTCAAGTGATTTACTGCAACTTTTCCCATGTTTATTTTATCCCGATCAGATAAAAGGCGAGGTATTTTAGAGAAATATATTTTGCCAGCAAGTCCGTTCATCACAGCACTATTTGGAGCTTTTTTAACATCGGCGAAAAATAGGGTTTCTTTATTCTTCCATTCTTTATTTCTAGCTTGTATAGTAGGAAATACAGCCACTAAATAGATTCCAAGTAAAATGGCACCCGCTACGGTTGGTTTCTTTATCCAACTAATTTTTGGAAGTAGCTCAGCTATTCCAAAACATACAAAAATGCTTACACCTAAAGTCGCAACCGTTGCAAAGCGTTCTGCTACTATTCCTACTAATGGAACCAACCAATTTAGTAAGGGTACTAAACCTCCAAGCATAATAATAATACCAAAAGAGATCGGTGTTTTATTTTTTAGTCCTTTTATGGCAATGATTATTAAGGTTAGCACTATTAAAATACTAATAATGCTAGTAATGTCATACCCATTAATAGGAATCATATTGAAGCCGTAATAGGAGATTAATTCAGTGGTAAAGAACATTTTTTTGAGGTAAAACCATAGAGAATTTATACTAAAGCTTAGTTGGTCAACATCAATCGAAGGGTCAAATAGTGGGTTTTCTCCTGCACTATATATCCTCAGCTTTTCACCTGTCTTGGTTAGTTTTCTTAAAAGGCGCAATCCTAATGGGATTGATAAAAGAATACCGATAGAAATGAAAAGCTTTTTCCAATTGAATAATGGATGAAAGAGAATAGCAGTGGGGATGATTCCAAGAAAAATAATTCCTGTTTTTTTACTAAGTATTGCTAACGCTAAAGAAAATATTGCAGGAACTATGAGCCACCATTTGTTATTTAAGGATTTTATCCATAAAAGAGTAGCTGTTAAACTGAAAACAAGCATCAATAATTCGTCTCGGCATTTTACATTGTTTGCGATTTCGGAATGTATAGGCAATGCTAGAAAAAGCATGACGGTAGAGACTGAGACTAAAAATTGTTGTTTGGGAAATAATTGAATAATGACGCAGAGAAATAGCCAACAACTGATAGCATAAAGGAATAGGTTAATAAGATGGCTTACAGTAGAATTAATGTCAAAAATTTCATTTTCAATAGCGAAACTTAATGTGGTGATAGGCCGAAAGCCATAGTTGTAGTCTGCTTGACTGAAAGTAGTTTCCGTAAAAATAGCTTCGATATTCGAAAGTCCTTGTGTCGCATTTTTGTTTTCTATGTAGGCAAATTCATCATCTAGGCTGTAATCATTATCAAGACTAGATCCATAAAAGAGGAAGCAAATAGATGTTAATGTAAACAGTGCTACAAGTAGATTTGTATTCGTCGTATCGTAATTGGATATATTTCTGATGGTCTTGAAGTTCAAAATTTAGCTAATTTAAGTGTTAATTTATGGCTCCGCAAAGCACCCTAAATGTAACATTTTCAGGGAATCGTTTTTCAGCTATTGAGCAAATTTTACTAGCTTCAGCTTTATTACGAATGGCCATTAGTGATCTAATAAGCGGCTCGTAAGCCAGTTCATATGTAGTATCTTTGATAATAGCTTGACGGTAAGAGCTAATAGCATCTAGTGTGTCACCTTGAGCCAATAAATTCCATCCAAGGTGGTAATGAGGTTCCGCAAATTTTGGATATAATTCTATCGTTTTCTTGTAGAGTTTAGCTCCTTTTGGTTTGTTATTATTTAGGTTAGAGTGTAAATTGGCTAGGTCTGTTAGCATATATTTATCAGGAAAAATAGCAATAGATTGTTCCAAATGAAATTGAATTTTAGAGCGTTGATCAATTGTTATGCGTTCTTTTTCGAGGTAAACTCTTGCCAATAATGCATGTAAAGTAGCACTATTTGGTTCTTTTTTAACGTCGGCAGAAAAAAGCGTCTCTTTGTTCTTCCATTCTTTGTTTCGAGCTTGAACAATAGAAAATGATGCCAAAAAGTATAAGGATAGCACTGTCATTAATATCGGAAGCTGGTGTTTTTTTTGGAACTTAATGCATGCCTTATGAATTAACAATGCAATTATAATAACGAAACCGATGCTGGCCAAGGTGGCGAATCGTTCCGCTACGATACCTACTGCAGGTGTTTGAATATTTAAAAATGGCAATAGGGCTCCAATTAAAATGATAGATCCAAACCCTTCAGTAAATCTTTTCTTAAGGCTGTAAATTGCAACCCCCAATAATACGACGATCAAAATGATTGCTAAGAAGCTATAGATGCTATGGTGTTGGTATTGAATGGTATCTAGCCCATAATACGAGACGAGTTCTTCTGGGAATGCCATTTTTTTGATGTAAAACCAAAATGAGTGCAGAGAAAGGCTCAATCGATCTACCTTTAATAACGAGTTATACAGTGGATTTTCGATGGTATTATATATTCGATCACTACTCTCTATCATGATGCCTTTTTTTAGTAAACGAACTGCGATGAATGTGCTGATCAAGGGAAACCCAATAAGTGAAATTTTTTTCCATTTGATTTTGGGCTGAAAGTATAGCGAGACGGGAATGATTCCTAGAAAAATTAGTCCGGTTTTTTTAGATAGCACAGATAGTAGAAGAAAAAGAAACACTAACGGGAGGTAAGCGAGGTGTTTATTATACGATTTCAATGAATAATAGCTCGCCAAAAGTCCAAAATTTAGCATTAATAATTCATCGCGAGATTTGATATTATTAACGATTTCACTGTGTATGGGTAAGGTCAAAAATAATAGTACAATGGTTGTGGTAATTCCTACATTTAAGGACGGGAAAAGATTTTTAAGCCATGCAAAAAGGAGGAAAACTCCACAGGAATAAAGCAGAATGCTGACAAAATGGCTAACAAAGGGATTTATGCCAAATAAATTATATTCTATTGCGAAACTTAGTGTACTAATGGGGCGGTATCCGTAGTCTAATGAAAAGTGCTCAAACGTATTCTCTGTAAATATCGCCTTTAAATTGCTCATTCCACCAAGGACGTGCTTGTTCGCAGTAAACGCAATATCATCATCTAGATTGTACCCATTACTGAGCGTTGAACCATAAAAAATAAGAGTAATTACCATGA
>CBFHZL010000167.1:0-3996 GCA_965660325.1 uncultured Acidiluteibacter sp. | reverse complement strand
TAAATCCGAACATGCGGGAAGCTCCTTACAATATGGGATACATTCATTTGGTGTATTTAAAACTGTATAACGAAGCGAAAGGTTACTTTGAGAAATCAATTAAAATTGATCCAAATTACCACGAAGCATATTATAACTACGGTTATTGTTTTGAATTGTTGGGAGATATTCAAAGTGCCGAGAAGATTTATAAAAAAGCATTAAGTGTAAAGCCTGACTACACCGCTGCGGCGAATGGGTTGAGTAGAGTGAATGATACTAGAACGATAAATGAATGAATTACCTATCTGTAGAAGAGCTGAGTAAAAATTTTGGCGACCGTGTTTTATTTGATAAAATTTCGTTCGGAGTAGAAAAGGGCCAGAAGGTGGCCTTGATTGCTAAAAATGGTGCAGGAAAAACGACCTTTTTGAACTGCTTAACTGGCAAAGAACCTGTTAGTGATGGGAGAGTAGTTTGGCGCAATGATATTACTGTTGGTTACCTAAACCAAGAGCAAATATTTGATGCAACCCACAGCATTAATGAGGAAATTTTTAAGGCCGATAATGCTTTTATGCAAGCCATCAACTTTTATAATGCTGCTGTTGAGAATGGCGCTGATGCAGAAGTTTTTCAGCAAGCTATGGACCAAATGGACAGCTTGCAAGCTTGGGATTACGAAGCGAAGCTAAAACAGATTTTGGGATCATTGCAGTTGCATGACCTTGAACAACGGGTAAATACCTTATCAGGAGGACAGAAAAAGCGTTTGGCGTTAGCAAAGGTGCTGATTGAGCAACCTGAATTTATTATTTTGGATGAGCCAACCAACCACTTGGACTTAGAGATGATCGAGTGGTTAGAAAACTATTTGGCTACGGAGAATATGACCTTGCTAATGGTAACGCACGACCGTTATTTCTTAGAGCGGGTATGCGATTCCATTATTGAGATTGATAATGGGCAGTTGTATTCCTACAAAGGAAGTTATGGCTACTACATCGAAAAGAAGCAAGAGCGGGAAGCCATTACGCAAAGTGAGATAGAAAAGGCCAAGAATTTATACAAGAAGGAATTAGAATGGATGCGTAGAATGCCACAAGCGAGAGCTACCAAGGCAAAGTCGCGGCAAGATGCTTTCTATGATGTGGAGAAATCAGCGAAAAGAAGAATAAAGAAAGAAGAGGTTAAACTAGAAGTAGTTGGGCAACGAATGGGTGGAAAGATTCTAGAATTCCATCATTTGCGCAAGAATTTTGGCGACAAAAAAATTGTCGACGACTTCAATTACACGTTTAAGCGCGGAGATCGTGTCGGCATTGTTGGACCAAATGGTGTAGGGAAGTCTTCTTTTATTAAATTAATTACCAGAGAGCTAGAGGCAGATGGCGGTAAAATTGTTCAAGGAGAAACCGTAGTAGTTGGCCACTATGCGCAAGATGGCATGAACCTCGATGAAGACAAACGCATCATTGATGTGGTGAAAGACATCGCTGAAATTATTCCACTAGCGAAAGGACGTAAAATTACTGCTTCACAATTTTTAGAGCGTTTTTTATTCCCTCCAAAGCAGCAATACACCTTTGTATCTAAGTTGAGCGGAGGTGAAAAGCGACGCCTTTATCTACTGACCGTGCTGATGGATAATCCGAATTTCTTGATTTTGGATGAGCCCACCAATGATTTGGATATCATGACACTGAATGTGTTGGAAGATTTCTTAATGGAGTTTGAAGGCTGTGTGATGGTAGTAACGCACGATCGATTCTTTATGGATAAAATTGTGGATCATTTATTCGTTTTTAAAGGCGAAGGTGTTATCAAAGATTTCAACGGAAAGTACACCGATTACAAAGAAGAAAGCAAACGAGAAGCCAAGGAAGCTGCGCAGCTTGCAAAGCAGCAGCAACAAAAGAATGCCGCTCCAGTAGTGGAGAAGCCAAAGGTAAAGAAAAAGCTGAGCTACAACGAACAGCGGGAGTTTGACAGCCTTGAAAAATCAATGGCAAAGCTAGAGCAGCGCAAAACTGAAATTAATGAATTGATGCTGAGTGGTATTTCTGATGCGGATAAGATAACAGACCTTTCAAAAGAATTAGCAACGATAAACGACGATTTGGAAGAACAAGAAATGCGTTGGTTGGAGCTTTCTGAATTGGTGTAAGTACAATCTCTACTATATAATCTTTGAGAGAGATATTAATAGTTGACCGTTTTATTGGTTAACTTATTGATATTTAGGTACAATGTGTAGTTAAACCCCAGAGAAATGAAATTCATCAAACACTGACCAAAACCTTTTCATCGTCCTGCCAATGCCATACTTGCTGTATTTTATTTACCCCGCGATGTGGAGTTAAATCCTAAGTGGTAACTGATCAGAATCATATGTTCACTCGAATATATTTAGAAAGTAAGATATCACGAAAGTAATTTATTATGAGTTAGATAAGGTCTAATTTATGTTAAGGTGTAAAATTGAAATGACTCGATTGATGGGCTTGGCATTGTTATAGCAAATGTTATATTGAACAACAAGTCACAATTATCGACGTTTTGTTTAAGGTTTAATATTTAAATGATGACAATGAATATAAAAGTATTGGTTTTATTAATGTTATTTCTGACTTTCAGCTCATGTGAGAAAGAGGAGCGTTTGGAGCCGGTAGTACAAAACCGTTCTGATAATAGAATTCTTCCATTGGGAGCTTCTAGAGTGGAAGGAGCAAGACCTAAGTTCGAAAGCTATCGCTACGAATTATGGAAAGACTTAAAACAAAACAATTGGACGTTTGATTTCATTGGCACACAATCTGACAATGCATTTTATCCTCGATATAAGAATGAGGAATTTGATAATAATCATGAAGGTAGAGGCGGATACACATCTGACAAAATAATAGCTGGACTAAATAATTGGCTAAATCAAACAGGGTCGCCTGATATTGTACTTTTTAGTTCTCCTGGAGGAAATGATATTTTGATCGGTCAAGATTATGACCAAGTGTTATTTAACATTAATATCATCATTGATATGTTACAGGCAGATAATCCAAATGTGACCATCATCATTGAGCAGCCTGCAGAGGGGCGTTCTGATTTTATGACGAAGGCTTACACTTCTGCTTTTAATCAATTACAGCAAGATGTATTGACGATTGCAGATAAACAAACTACACCCACATCAAAAGTGATCGCCGTGGATATGTATACCGGATTTAAGGATAACTATTTACATGATGGAGTGCATTACAATAAATCTGGGGCTGATTTTATTGCGAATAGATATTACCAAGTACTAAAGGATGTTTTAGAATAAGAAGCTTTTGCTAAAGCTGGTTCTTCTTTCTTGTGGATGCGATTACAATCAATCATTTTCTTCTAACTCTACATCGTGTAATGGCTCAAAAGCCTGACTTACTTGATCTTTTTCAGAGAGCTTGCAACTAAAGGTTAGTTGGCAACTCAATTGGAAGTCTGTTTCTAGTACATTCCAACCGTATTTTTCTACTGTCCCCATTACATCGCCCATACGCGCATATTCAAATTTGGCTGTGTAGATAGCAGGTATGTATTCCTTGATAATTTTTGCAGTGGCTATGGCATCATTAGCAGCTGTTTTATAGGCGTGAATTAACCCGCCAACGCCTAATTTGGTTCCTCCAAAGTAGCGCACAACGGCAACTAGAACATTGGTCAATTCAAAAGAGCGAATTTGTCCGAAAATGGGTTGTCCTGCAGATCCGGAAGGCTCTCCATCATCGTTGATCCTATAGGTTTCTAGGTCAGCTCCTAATCGGTAAGCATAGCACACATGTCTGCTTTGGTGATGTAATCCTGCTAAGCGTTCTAAATGACCTTTTATTTCTTCTTCATTGGTTACCGGAATGGCATAGCCAATAAACTTACTGCCTTTTTCTTTGTATAAGCTTTCGCTTTCTGCTGCTATGGTTAAAAAGTAATCCATTAAATCCCCCATGCGATTAGCGCTATCGCAATTAAGCAAATAGCAAG
>CBFHZL010000166.1:0-4089 GCA_965660325.1 uncultured Acidiluteibacter sp. | reverse complement strand
GATGATTTTATTTTAGATAGACCTGTTGAACGCTTTATAATTGCTAGTGTTCGTGACGATGGAGAAGAACTTTACGCTTATTTATCACGAATGTGGAGTGGCATTATTATGGACTTTCATACACCTGTTCCTTTTTCTTTAATAGGGTATCGAGATCAAACGCTAGGGGTCGACCGCATGGCGCTTTTAGCTGCTGCACATCATTTTTATCCTGGTCAAAACTCTTTAGTGGTTGCTTGTGGTAGTTGCATTACCTATAACTTGTTGGGTGCAGATCATATTTATCAAGGAGGTGGTATCTCTCCAGGAATACATATGCGATTGTCGGCTATGCATGAGCTCACCGGCAAGTTGCCGATGGTCAAATGGGATACTCAACAATTACCACTATTAACTGGCAATAGTACGATAGATGCTATGTTGTCTGGAGCAGTTGTTGGAGCAATTAGTGAGGTAGAAGGTGTAATAAATCGCTACACGAAGACGTTAAATTCGCAACTTAACATAATTTTAACCGGTGGAGATGCTAAATTCTTTGAAAAAGAACTAAAAAATAGCATCTTTGCACACGCAAATTTTGTGCTATACGGACTCAATGAAATACTCCAATTCAATTCTTAGAAGTAGCCTTTTCACAATTATTTTTTTTACAGCAGCTTTACTAGTAGGGCAAACCACTACTAGCTCGCCGTATTCAAGGTATGGAATTGGAGAACTTAGCCAACAACGTTTTAATGTGAATGCAGGTTACGGGGGAGCTGGTATAGCGCTCCGTTCAAGCCGTTTTGCAAATGTTTTAAATCCTGCTTCTCTATCAAGCTTAAACTTGATTGCATTCGAAGTAGCTGCAAAAACAAACTTGTATAACATCTCAAGTGGCGGTCAATCTACTTCAGGCACTAATGCATATCTGAATCATATATCATTATCCATGCCGATAAATGACCGTTGGGGGTTGTCATTTGGGCTACTGCCTTTCTCATCTATTGGTTATGACTACTCTTACTTTGAAGAAAGTGCTATCTTGGGCAATATTCAATACGAGTATAACGGCTCAGGTGGCCTAAATGAAATATATTTAGCTAACGGAGTAGAAGTGGCCGAAGGACTTTCATTAGGGTTTAAAGGTTCTTTTGTATTTGGAGCAGTAGAAGAAGAAACAAAAGTTTATTTACTTGATCAGATCAATTCATTTAATACCGCAGACCAATCTCGGAATAATATTAGCGATGTAAAGTTTGATTTTGGTGCTCAATATTATAAAGAACTTAATGATGAATACACTGCCACATTAGGGTTTACATATGGTATTGGTTCAGCTTTAGGAGGCAGAAGAACTCAATTAGTGAGATCCTTCAGAGGAGATCCAGGAACGTTAGAGCGTTTCTTGGACACAACTACATTTGTTAACAGTCAAGATAATGAGATTGAATTACCAACCACTATCGGTGTTGGTGTCGCATTGGAGAAAAAAGAAAAATGGATAGCTGAAATAAATTACTCCACCGCCAATTGGAGTACGCTTTCATCACCGGGCTCAGAGAAGTATGGAGATAGCCAGTCGTTGATCGCGGGATTTAAAATTCTGCCTAATAAGAATTCTTATGCAGATTATTCAAAATTAATTACTTATAGTTTTGGTGCGCGCTATTCTACTTCTTATCTAATAGTGAATGAGGAGCAATTAAGTGAAGTTGGCATCAATTTTGGTTTAACTCTTCCGTTCAGAAAAAGTATTTCATCACTAACGATTGGTGCTGAGGCAATGAGAAGAGGTAAAGATGCTGACGGATTATTGCAAGAAGACTTTTTTAATATTCACGTAGGTATCACATTTAACGACAGATGGTTTATAAAACGCAAATACGATTAAAACATAATATAGCTAAAATGAAGAAGATAGTTTCACTTATAATGATAGCCTTTATAGGTATTAATTTTGCAACTGCTCAGGATTATGGAAGTACGCCTGATAAGTGTAAAGAGAATATTTCACTTTACAGAAGTTATTACACGCAAAAAGCCTATGCAGACGCAGCGAAATACTGGAAGGTTGTGTACAAAATATGTCCCGCAGCTAGTGAGCGTAGTTATGTAGATGGTTCTAATATTTTAAAATACTTGGTTCGCAATGAAAAAGATGCAACGCAAAAAGAGTTGCTGATTGACTCGTTATTCTTATTGTACGATGCACGAATTGCTAATTTCGGTAAAGAGGGATACGTATTAGGTAGAAAAGCGACTGATATGCTTAAATACAGATCTTCTGATGCATCGGCGGTTTATGCTACGGCCGATAAGTCTTACAGTCTTAGAGGAAATAAGACGGAAGCGGGTACATTAGTTACTTATATGCAAGCGGGTGTACTATTAGAAAAGAAAGGAGAAAAATCTCCTGAAGATATAGTAGCCTTATTTACTCGCATTAGCGATGTGATTGCAGCAAATAAATCAAACCCTAAAACAGGAAAGTATTATGCGAAGGCAGAAGAGAGTGTTTCTGGGTTAGCTTCTCCATATTTAAGCTGTGAAGTGCTTATTGAACTGGCGAACAAAAACTATGAAGGAAACCAAGACAATGCGGATTGGTTAGAAAATACAGCGAACTTATTGGATAGAAAAGGATGTGCTGATGCGCCAATCTTCTTCACCATCGCTAAGAAGATGCATAGTGTTAACCCAAGTGCAGTTTCTGCCGAAAAAATGGGGATCATGTCACTTAAGACGAAGAAATACAACGACGCACTTGATTTCTTTAAACAGGCACTAGAGTTAGCTACTGACCAAGATAAAAAAGCAGATTACTACATAGAGTTGGCACAAACCTACTCTAGTATGGGTTCATACGGTCAAGCAAAAAGTATGGCATTAAAAGCAGCTGCTGCTCGATCTGGATTTGGTTTGCCTTACATCATTATTGGAGATATGTATGCGTCAAGTACTAATTGTGGAGATGGTGATGCATGTAAACAAAAAGCAGTTTACTGGTTAGCGGTTGATACGTATGCAAAAGCAAAAGCGGTAGATGGTAGTCTTACTTCTACGGCAAACAGCAAGATTGCAACCTACTCTAAGTATTTTCCTACAAAAGAAGAGTGTTTCTTTATTGGAACGAAGGAAGGCGATAAAATAGAGATTGGATGTTGGATAAACGAATCTACTACTGCACGATTTTAAAACGTGAACGTACCTTATAACATACGACAATTATTCATCCCGATGGCTTTTGCTATCGGGATGTTTTCTGGTTGCAAAAATGACATTAGTGAGGTGGATGCCCTTACCAAAATGGACAACCTACCTATTGAGGTTAGAAAAGGGGTAAAGCTCTACTACAGTCAAAATGCGCGTGTCTCTGTTTTACTTGAGGCAGAAACCATGGAGCGCTATGTAGGTGAAAGTGAATACACCGTAATGCCTGATGGCGTTTATCTTGAAACCTATGATTCATTAATGATAGTAACATCAAGCCTCAAGGCAGATTACGGCCTGCAGTTGCCCGATGAAAACTTAATGGAGGCCAAAGGTAATGTGCGAGTTCAAAATGAAAAGGGAGAAGTGTTGACTACAGAGCAGCTTTTTTGGGATAAAGCAAGAGGTGAAATTTATACCGATAAATACGTAAAGATCATTACGGCTACTCAAATAATTGAAGGAGACGGGCTAGTGTCTAATGAGGACTTTTCAGAATATAAGATTAAAAAAATTCGAGGAATTATTAGCTTAGAAGACAATGAATAAAATGATTAATTTTCTAGAGAAAATGTGGTTGATGCTTGCATTTGTTACCATTATTCTCGCTGTGTACAAAACATTTTACAGCACCATTGAAGATGCTGCCTACTTTTATGTTTTCTGTGCAGTTTCAGTGATTTTCTATTTTTTAAGAAAGCGACAACGATTACACCTAGCGAGTCAGCAAGAAGAGCAGAAAAACTCCGAACAATAATTATTACTTTTGAATAGAATCAATTGTCATTATGGATAATTACGTCTGGGGGATTATTTTAATCACGCTTATACTTTCTGCCTTCTTTTCAGGTATGGAGATTGCATTTGTTACAGCGAATAAGTTTAAGATTGAATTAG
>CBFHZL010000165.1:0-4129 GCA_965660325.1 uncultured Acidiluteibacter sp. | reverse complement strand
AATTTTATCTAGAATCGTCTTTTCATGCGGTCGAAATTCATCGTACACCAATTCGGCTATTTCCTTCATGTGATATTCTGCAGGGCTCACAATCAATAATTTTCCATTTGTATCCAACACACGTTGAAGTTCATCCGCTTGGAATGGAGCAAAAATAGAAATGATCCAATCAACTGAAGCGTTAGCTACGGGCAAATTAAAAACCGAACTCACAAAAAAGTTGGGCGTTTTATATCGTTTTGCTGCTAATCGCACCGCATATTTTGAAATATCTGTTCCGAAAACTTGCGAATCATTAGCTGATAACTTTTCTGCAATTCGATTGGTATAAAACCCTTCTCCACAACCAGTGTCTAAAATAGTAGCTTCTTCTTTTTCATTTAATTGATCGCAAACCAACTGAACTACCTCATCTACCAAAGGATCATAATATCCTGCCTCCAAAAAACTTCTGCGTGCAGCTATCATCACATCATTATCGCCTGGGTTCTTTGATTTTTTCTGATTGACTGGTAATAAGTTTACATAACCTTCCTTCGCGATATCAAATTGGTGATTGTTTTCACAACCATAACTGCGTTTTTCAGCTAACTGGAGCGGAGACTGGCAATGCGGACAGATTAAAATAGACATAAGGCTAAATTCGTAAAAGAAAAGCTAATTCAAGTATTTCATTCCACCGAAAAACTTTTCTACTTTAGTCGACAAATAAAATTAAATGGAGCTACATTACCTCGATTGGATCATAATTGCATCATACTTCTTACTTTCTCTTGGTATAGGATTTTACTATAAATCAAATGCAAGCAAGGACCTCAATCAATTTTTTTTGGGTGGTCGTAATCTTCCTTGGTACATCGCAGGAATTTCTATGGTCGCCACCACCTTCGCTGCCGACACACCACTTTGGGTGACCGAAAAAATAGCACAACATGGAGTATCAGGTAACTGGTTGTGGTGGAACATGCTCATTGGTGGTATGCTCACCACTTTTTTCTTTGCACGCTTGTGGCGAAGAGCCAATGTGTTGACTGAATTAGAACTAATTGAAATCCGATACAGCGGAAAAGCTGCTGCATTTTTAAGAGGGTTCAAATCTCTTTACATGGGAATATTTCTAAATGTAGTGATTATCGGCTGGGTAAATGCTGCATTAGCCTCCATCTTAATGGTATTCTTTGATATTCCCGAAACTCAAATTCTATATGTACTTGGTGGCTGTATGCTTATCGTAGCTTTCTACTCTACTCTTTCGGGATTTATGGGAGTGGCAATTACGGACACCATTCAGTTTTTCATTGCCATGATAGGCTGTATTATTTTAGCAGTAATTGTGTTAAACACCGAACAAATAGGCGGCATGGCAGGCTTGAAAGAGCAGCTTCCTGCTTGGCGATTTGACTTCTTCCCAAAAATTGGAGAAAGCTCATCTACCTTAGACACCATTGGAACCTACAGCATTTCTATTGGTGCATTCCTAACCTTTGGTTTGGTGCAGTGGTGGGCAAGTTGGTACCCCGGAGCTGAGCCCGGTGGTGGCGGTTACATTGCTCAGCGTATGATGAGCGCAAAAGACGAGAAGAACGCTGTTTATGCTACCCTATTTTTCCAAATCGCACATTACTGCTTGCGTCCGTGGCCTTGGATTATTGTGGGACTCTGCGCCTTGGTTTTATACCCAGATTTAGGACCTGAGGAAACCAAACAAGGCTTTGTATTGGCCATGCGCGATTATTTACCCATCGGGCTAAAAGGACTTTTACTCGTAGCTTTTTTAGCGGCCTATATGAGTACCGTTTCTACCCAACTGAATTGGGGCGCAAGTTACATCACCAATGATTTTTATAAGCGCTTCATCAAAAAACCTGAATCATTTAAAAGTGAAGAAGAAGGAAACACCCATTATGTAAAAGCAGCTAGAATCAGTACACTTATTATTGTGCTCATCTCCATTTTTGCTACTTCGCAAATAGAAACCATTGATGGTGCAGCCAACTTTTTAATTGAATGCGGAGCAGGCTTAGGAATGGTATTAATTTTAAGATGGTATTGGTGGAGAATCAATGCATGGAGTGAAATCACAGCATCCATAGCACCGTTTATTGGCTACACCTTATCCAACTATGTCTTCAATTTTGAACATCCAACTAACTTTTTGTTTACCGTAGGTTTTTCAACTGTGTGCTGGCTGATTGTCACCTTTGCAACTTCTCCAACTGAATATGTACACTTGGCCAAATTCTACAATAAGGTAAAGCCAGAAGGAAACTGGAAGCCTTATCGAACTGGAGAAAATGAAAAAAAGAGTCCGCTATTTCCGCTTTTCATCTGTTGGATCAGCGCAATTATTATGACGTATGGCATTTTATTTTTAATTGGTTCTATCCTATTCTTAAACTATGAAGATGCGTTTATTTATGGAATCATAAGTATAATAAGTTTTGTAGTCTTAAAGTATTTTGTCCCTAGAAGTAGGATTCTAGCCTAGCGAAGAGAAAAACAACTATTTCTCATTAATAATTAGTTTCGATGTTTCCTTATTTTTTATAGATTTAGCTATATTTACAGATTATTGACCAAATTAATTTAACCATTTGCTTATTATGCAAAACAGTCATTCTCGAATATTTTCCACCAACAAAGTCAGCTCACTACTATTGACTGTAGTTTTAAGTTCTTCGCTTTTTATGTCTTCCTGTAGTGAAGAAGCAAAGAAAGTAGAATCTACAACTTCTTCAGATGTAAAATCAGAACCAAAAAGCAGCGCTATGTTTGAGGTTGAAGGAAAAGTATTCAGTATACCTTCACCAATACAGACCGCTTTGTTATTAAAAGAATCGGGGAATACGTTTAATAAAGATGTACTGAACCCTACGTCAAATGCTTCAAAATATATTAGTTCAGCGAAGAAAGCGCTAAATCTTGGAGTTTATGGAACCAACCTAGGGTATGTTACAATTTTTGAAGAAACTCAGTCCTCTATAGCGTATTTAGCAACAAGCAAAAGTATAGCAAGTGACTTGGGCATAGCAAACATTTTTAATCAATCGTTGCTTGCTCGCTACGAAAAAAACATCAGTAATAAGGACTCTCTTTTGACGCTAGTTTCTGATGCATTTAGAGCAACAGACCGGTACTTAAAAGATAATAATCAAGAAGACTTAGGGGCGCTAATACTTGCCGGAGGATGGATAGAAACACTCTTTTTAGCTTCTCAAACAATTGATATTGAAAGTAACCCCATAATAAAAAACCGAATAGGAGAACAAAAAATCACCATTGAAAACTTAATTAAGCTTTTACTAACATTAAAGGAAAGTGATGATATTAACCGGTTGGTTGCAGACCTCAATGAATTGAAGGAAATTTTCAATCAAGTAGAATACACCTACACATTTGTAGAACCAACTACAGATACAGAAAATAAAACAACAACAATAAACAGTACTTCTTCGACTAAAATGTCGAACGAAACCTTGGGTTTGATATCCCAAAAAGTTTATTCGATTAGAAATACCATTATTCAATAACTCCAACTTAAGACCTTGATGAAATCACTTATTCAAAAATACACCCTTTTATTCCTTGTTCTTTTTACGGGAGTCTTATCTAATTCATTCGCTCAGTGCGATACCATCGCAACTATTTGTGAAAAAAACATATCACAAGATTTTTTATCTGATGGCCAAGAATATAGAGCTCTTTTGATAGAAGAAGAAACAGCAGAGTTCCACTTAACACTATATGGAGAGAGTGAATATCGTTTTGCAGCATGTAGCGGTTTAAAACAGAGTAATCTATTATTCTCTGTTTATGATAAAGATCGTAATGTAATTTTCAGTAATAAAGATCACGAAATAGCTCCATACTGGGACTTTAAAGTTACTAATACCTTAGATGTGATGGTGGAAGCTAATCTCAATTTGAATAACCTTGGGTCAGGATGTGCCGTACTTTTGGTAGGTTTTAAACCCTAATTAAATAAAATTCTCAACTAGTAATAGCGTCGTTACATTAGTTTCGACGCTATTTTTTTATTATTTTCATCCCTCCAAAATACCAGAAGTTCTAGTCGTGAAATTATGAGTGAACGTATATTAAAAGCATTGATGCAACTTTTTGCTATAGT
>CBFHZL010000164.1:0-4133 GCA_965660325.1 uncultured Acidiluteibacter sp. | reverse complement strand
GGAAGCCAAAGGATTTAACTTTAGTTATTTTACGAGTGAATACATTACCAAAAATGGGAGCGTCTATAAATATGTTTACGATCAGGGATACCTCAAGTTAGACGACAATAATTATGCGCTGGTTATTAAAAAAGATTACATTGACTAATGAAAAATTATCCTTTAAAGTTTATTGATTTATCACTTTTGCTAATACGCTTTTCATTTTCGACGCTCATGCTTTTAAATCATGGATGGCCAAAAGTGCTTAATTTTGAAAAGGCATTTTCGAGTATTTGCTGAAGTATTTTGCCCTGTTTTACTAGTTTTTGGTTTGTTTACCCGATATGCTACCATTCCATTACTGATAACCATGGGTGTAGCGGTCTTTGTTGTGCATGGTGGTGACTCCTTTTCGAAACAGGAATTAGGATTAGTTTATTTTGTAGCATTTCTCACATTACTACTTGCAGGTCCCGGGAAATATAGCTTAGATAGTCGATTTAAAATTTAAGTGGGTATTGGGTATTGGTGTATATTTTAGGTTTCCTTTATTGAAAATAAGAAATCACTTTTAGTGACTTAAAAACTGTTGATATAAATAAAATACTTTAACCTAAATAGTACCTAATTACACAGTTTTAAACCAACGGTTGATCAACTATTTCATTAATCTCACCTTCTTCAATGGCGGCTAGTTTACGTTCAATTTCGTTGTATTGTTCAATCATTAAGTAAGCGAGTATAGCCATTGGTATGCTTAAAACAGCAAGCACCATATCTGCTATCGTTAAATTAATATAATCAGTAATGGTCTCGCTTTTAAATGTATACTTTAAGATATAATTACCAACTACATTGGTAACTAACCAAAAGAACCACCACACGCCAATAATTGTGGTTGATGGCTCAATGTAATCAGGGTCTTTTAAGCGAATTTTTAAGCTAGAATCAGTCCACATCTCTTTCATTATTTGATACGGTTTAAAGACTGAAATAATTGGAATAATCCAGCCCCAAATGGCCATACTAATACTGCTATTGATGACTGTTCGCTTAGATAAGTTTAAGTAAGCATTTCTAAACCATCGAATAAAGAATACTGCTGACGTCAGATAGGCAACCGTGTAGATAATTCCAATAATCTGCTCCCTAAGGTCGTTTGCGTTTGCACTTTCTTGTGATACAAATTCTTGATTTTGAACTGCAATTAGCAGATCATATTGAAAGTAGGAAGAAAATAACCCAATCAGATCGATTACCATAACGACCCAGATTAAACGTTGCGCCCATTTAGCATTTTCTGTATTATCTAATATTACCGGCAGGTCTGTTGTCTTCATTATTTTTGTGAATGATTAAAGACTTGTAAGATAAACTTAATTTAAAAATGAGCGATTTTTTCTTATCGTATTTATAACAGTCGCTTAGACAAATTCAGTAGGTTTCGTCTTCTTCTCCAAAGAATCGATTTAGCTGGTGTTCAACTTTTTTTAAACGCCCTGATTTGTCTTTTAACTTCAACCACCGAATCCATTTGTTCAGAGCAGGTACTTTTTTGGCTAAGAGCAGTAAACTTCCGAAAAGGAAAGCATACCCTAATGGAATCATGGGCAAAAGCGCAAATAAAATCCCTAGAAATAGAAAGATAAATCCATAAACAATACGAGCATATTTAAATTTAAATGGATTGAATCCCATTATTTGCTTTGTTTGAATAAGAAGTTTTTTTCTTCCTTCGTTAAGCTATCATAGCCAGATTTAGAGATTTTATCCAAAATCGCATCCAACTGATCTTGATTACTCTTTTTTTGTGCATTGTATTGGTCATCTGACTTTGGTATGCCTGAGTTATGCTTTACTTTGAACTTGGGTTTTCGCTGAAAACTAAATAATTTGCCAAAAAAAGCTGCTACCGGCCAAACCCACTTGCTAATATCGTTTCCTTTTTTGAGTTGTAAGGCGAAAAAGTATCCATAAAGTGCTCCGCCTAAGTGCGAAATATGGCCACCGCTATTACTCTGGCTAATACTCAATAAGTCAATGACTACTAAGAAAATTACAATCCACTTCAATTTAACGTTGCCGAGGAAAAATAATCGTACTTGCATATTAGGCATATAAGCTCCAATGCTGGCAATAATCGCCATAATGGAAGCCGATGCACCAATTGCCTTCGAGCCACTCAATGCATCACCAAAAACAGGAAATAGATTGTACGACAGTATGTAAAGTGCTGCCCCTGCCAATCCACCATTGATGTAGACACTCCAAATCTTCTTTTGACCCAGAAATTGACTAAATAGCTGCCCACCATAATACAGCGCTACCATATTGAATAGCAGGTGAAGTATACCGGTGTGCATAAACATATAGGTAAAAATGGTCCACGGATGGTAAACAAGATTACTGATGCTGGTAGGAACTGCAAATAGACGATCTACCAAAGCAGTTCCGCCTCCTTGTATGGCAAATAACCAAAGGATCAAACCAACTAAATGAATGAACACAAATATGCTCACATTGATGTAAATCAATCGTGTAGAAGCATCTGCTTCTTTGTAACTACTGGAGAGCTGATTAAATGAAAATTTACTCATAGTATTAATAGAAATTACTCGTGTCT
The DNA here is from genome assembly GCA_965660325.1 of uncultured Acidiluteibacter sp. Classification (GTDB taxonomy): domain Bacteria; phylum Bacteroidota; class Bacteroidia; order Flavobacteriales_E; family Vicingaceae; genus Acidiluteibacter. Next base: position 1,528 of record CBFHZL010000164.1, on the reverse strand, counting down.
TTTTTCCAATACTGGATTAAGAAAAAACCAAATAGCATACCACCTAGATGGGCGAAATGAGCGACATTATCTCCAGGATTGTTGCTGATACCTGAATACAATTCAAGCGCTCCATAAATGATAACAAAATACTTTGCCTTAATCGGAATAGGTGGAATTAGCAACATTAGCTGCGTGTTGGGGAATAGCATACCGAATGCGAGTAATATGCCAAACACAGACCCAGATGCACCTACGGTAGGCACATCTCGAGTGGCAATCAACATTTGTTGTGCTTTTTCTATCGTGGCTGCTATGTACTCATTGTTTTGTGCATTTTGTGTAAAATCAGCGATAAACTGCATGTAATTTCCACCGCCGCCATAATCATCTAAAAATAGCTCAAAGTTTGATGGAGTAGGATTCTGAACATAATAATTCACAGCCTCTTCCATACCACTCAATGCAAAAGATTGAACAGCCATATTGACCAAAGCGGCTCCAATACCTGTAACCATATAATACAATAAGAATCGTTTAGGACCCCATACGGTTTCTAATACTCGCCCAAACATATACAGGGCAAACATATTGAAGAACAAATGCATAAACCCTCCATGCATAAACATGTAAGTGACCAGTTGGAAAGGCTTAAATTCAGGACTAGAATAATGATGTATTCCTAACATATTATTTAAGCTAACACCTCTACTTTCCATTACCATGGTCGCCAATAACATAATGACGTTGATGATGAGTAAGTTCTTAACTACTTCAGGTATATTACTTAGAAAAGACTGTCGTTGGAAATTCATAGGCGTTGAAATCGTTTGTCAAGTTCATCGATACTGTATGTAATTACGATGGGTTTGCCGTTGGGCAGTGTATTGGGTGATTCACATGCAAATAACTCATCAATTAAGTTTTGCATTTCTGTTTCATGCAGTAACTTTCCTCTTTTAATCGCAGTATTGTGTGCTAAGGAGCGTGCAAGGCTTTCTCGTTTATCCAACTTTAAATCGTCATTATTCAATTTAAATTGATCCAATAGTTTTTCCAGTAAGTCGGAGAGGTTGCTTTCTGTAAGTTCAACAGGAACAGCGTTAACAACAAAGGTATTTTTACCAAACTCATTAATTTCAAATCCCAACTGGTTAATTTCTTCAATTAGCCCATTCATTAATGCAAAGTCAGCAGATGCAAACTCTATTGTTTCAGGAAATAGCAACCGTTGGCTCGCATGGTTCTTATCATTAAAAGCTTTTACAAAACGCTCATAAAGTATGCGTTCATGTGCTCGTGCTTGATCAATAATAACAGCACCAGATTTGATTTGTGTCATGATGTACCGTTGGTGCAACTGAACCATTTTGTGGTTGTGCTGTGTCGGTACTTCATCCCAGTTGGCTGTAATTACATTCGCTACCTCAGGTTCATTGTTTTCAAAGTTGGGTGATTCTTTTTCAAAATCTTGCTGAGAATACAGAGACTGCCAATTAGTATCCACTTTCTCCTTTTTGTAGTCCATTGGATAATGAACTGCGGGTTT
>CBFHZL010000163.1:0-4199 GCA_965660325.1 uncultured Acidiluteibacter sp. | reverse complement strand
TAGCAATGGGCTAATTATGTTAATTTGGCAATTTGCTAATACAACTACCTTTACTGAACTATCTTCAATAAAAGATCTACCTTTAAAACGTGAATTATTTAGCGCATTTTTATCTCGCCAATGGTGATAAAGGGCTGATGGTTGGTAACTTTATAGCTGATCACATCGTTGGAAATCAATATTTAGATTTTCCTGAAGCCATTCAAAAGGGAGTTTTACAGCACCGAGCCATTGATACTTTTACAGACGAACATCCGGTAGTGTTAGAAAGTAAAAAACGATTGCGTCCTATTTTTCACAAATTTTCTCCGGTAATTGTAGATGTGTTTTACGATTACTTATTGGCTAAAAGGTGGAAGCAATACTCAAAGCAAAATTTAGAGGAGTTTACGTTGAATGCTTACAGCGTTATTCATGAATACCATCACTTAATTCCTGATAAAGCAGCTTATATGTTTGGCTACATGGAACGTGATAATTGGTTGTACAATTATCGAAAAATTGAAGGTATTGATCGAGCCCTGACAGGTATGTCGCGCAGAACGATAAAGGGTTCAAAAATGGAACTAGCTGCCGAGTATCTCAAAAGAGATGAGGAGCTTTATCTAGCAGAATTCGATGCTTTTTTTCCTGATTTGGTTGCGCATGCTAAGCTATTTGAATAGTCAAACAGATTAGCTCCATTACTTTTTTAAAGTCCTTGAAAGAAAAGCCTCTCAGTGTATCGTTTCACTAAGAGGCTCAAGAAAACCAATTAATTAGAGAAAGCCTTTTGTATTTATTTAAAATCGAAATCCGACTTTACTGGTGGTAAATATTTGCTCTGTAGATTGATAGTACTCACTTATGTTATCGAAGAGAAATGTATCCAACCGATATCCAATAGCTAAATCGTAAAAGAAGTGATTTCCAATAAAGCGCTGTGTGCCAAAACTTACTAAAGGTTGAAAAAGCTGCAAATAATACTTTTCATCGGCACTTAAGCTTGATATGTGACTTCTGTAAATACTTTCTGCTGCCACGGATATATAATCCGCGGATAATCCATTTCCTGTCTTCCCTTTTAACATCCTATTTTTTAAGTTGAAATAGTACCTTGTTTCCAATGTATGCCTAGCTTCACCTGAGAAATTGGGAGGTTCAGGTGTTGATTTAGCCGAAGAGTTGACGAAGTAAAGCGAAGTTATTAATTCGTTATTAATAGAAAATGCTGACCTTCCTAGCTTTATTTCATAAGCAACGCCAGGAGAAAGGCCAAGTATAGTAGAACTTTTATTAATCCTAAAGTCTAACGTATTTGCTAGGTCGATCTTAATTGCTGATTTATTTGATTCTTGACATTTGATAATCGTGCATAATTTATCCCTTTGAAGTTTACTTTTGTCTCTTGCAAAAACAAACCCAACTGATGTATTTGATCGGATTAATAGCTCATTTCGAGATTTATTGTTAAAATTATAAGACGCCGTTATCGCTGCATCAATAAATCCATATTTCATATAGCGACGCTGCATACCCCATTGGACAAAGAAGGATGAATTAAGCGCTCTTTTAGCAACTTCAATCTCTGCTACACCAAAATCAATTACTTCAGTATCCGTATAACCATTATTAGCTCCATAGCCAATTGATATGTAGTTTCCAGATAGGTTAAATGGAATGCTTTTTAGTTTATTTCTATTTTTCATATTGTAGTAGTACCTGCTTGATAATCTTGCGCTTAATATACCTGTTGTTCGTAGAGAAATATTCGCAGTAAACCCTCCTTTTATTCTTCTTTCAAAGCCTAGGAAAAAACCTTCATTGGCCATTAATCCACCTTTCAGCATCCACGGTGTATCTTCATGAAACATAAAAGCGTATTCCATTGGTGTTAAGTATTGCGTAGAGCTAGAGTCCACACTTTTTATGGTAATGGTATCATTTTGAGCATAGCAACTAAAAGATACTATGGTAAATAGGGTTAATATAGATCGTTTGAATATCATGGTGGATTATTTAGAAAGTGCTTTTAACGATACGATGCCAGTATTGGAATTAATCTTAATAATTTGTGAAGGTTTTGGACTAAAAAGAGATCCAATTAATTTAAATTCTTCTTTTAGGGAGTAGTTTACCTGAGTGCCATCAGGAAATTGAAATTCTGATTTTTCTAAATCAAACAAGATATAATTACAACTAAGACAGGAGTGAGATAGGTTGATCTCAGAATGATTGTCTTGTATCGTTGAGGTTTGTTCTGGGTTAATGTTGATCAGATTAATTTTGGAGAAACTTGAATTTAGAGTAAAGTCGCCAAAGTAGTTCTTAATGGATAGTTTAGAATGTGTTGATTTTAATGCTAATTCTCCACTGAGTTCATTCAAACTGACCTCTCCGTAATTTGACTCAATTTTTAAACTCCCTTGGTATTTAATAATGTTTACTGTACAAAACTTACCTGCTATGGAGGTGTTTGCTGCTATGCCTAAGAACTCAACTTTCCCGAAGTCATTTCTAATGTCAAAGTCACTATTTAGAGTGTTCGGAACTTCTATTAAAAATGTTACACCAAGGTTCGAAGTTGGTTTACCATCTCCTGAGCCTAACTCTACATAATTTGCTATTGATATGGTCGTTAATCTTTTATTGATAATGTGTTTCAGTTTTTTGAGATCTTTTTCCGCGAGTTGTTTATCTTCATTTTTTGAGCTAACAATAGTGGTTATTTTTATGGTGTTCGTAGTCGAAGGAACTACTTTAATTTCAGCTTTGTTCGAGTTAATAGAAAAGGATACTTTTTGGGTGATATCAAATTCTTTAGTAAAAGTGGATTCTACTTTGTAGACTTTTACTTGTCCAATCAATGACGTCGTAAAAATTATCAGGATAAATACTAAGAGAAGCCGTGTTGCTCGTTTCATGGTGTGTTTTTAAGTCGTGTGGAAGGAAATTAAACTTCTTACAATCGCACTTTTTTCTATTTCTATACGGGTAAGAATCAATTCTAATTCTACGTTTTCGTTGTAGGGTGTTACCTCATTCAATAGTTGTTTCTTTGAGTCTAATAGATTGATGTATTCCTTTTTTAATAACTGATACTCTTCAGATTTTAACACTTTTGGGAATTCATTTTCTTTCTGTTCAATTAATGCATAAATATTTTGATCTTCCTCAGGGTTCCAATGTGATATGTCTGTAGGTTCTATCCATAGCTCCGAGTAGGTAGTAACCCCCAATTCTTCTTGAGAACTATTAGTTCTAGTTATGATGTAACTAACTCCAATTATAAGCGCAACAGTTGCTGCTATTTTTATCCATTGCGGTAATTTTAGAACGTGATTTGTTTGCTGCTGCTCAATTTTTTTCCAAACATTATCGGAAGGGGTGTGCTGAGGTAGATTGTGAATTAATTTTCTGTTATTTAATTCATTATCTATATTTTTCCAAACATTCTCATGAGGACTATGCTCCGGTAGCTGTAGCTTCTTTTTATCCATTATTGAAAAGTGTTAAGTTGATTTCTCAGTAATATTTTAGCGTTTCTCAGTTGTGTTTTTGATGTACTAATAGAGATGTTTAATAATTTTGCAATTTCATGATGCTTATAACCTTCTATTTCATAAAGCGTGAATATTGTTCTATATCCATCCGGTAGCCCTAGAATCATTTTTTCTAGATATTCAATATCAGATGGGTATGATACTTCTACTTTCTCTTCTTTTTCTTGAATAGTAATGATGTTTCTATAGGATAAAGTATTCTTTATTTTTTTATAAGCCGTTCTCACTATAATCGTGTGAATCCAAGTAGATAGTTTTGATGCTTTGTTGAAATCTTTCAAATGTTTGAATACGCTCAAAAAACCTTCTTGTAGCACATCTTCTGCATCTTCAAAGCTACCAGTTATGCGATAGGCCAATGTATACATCCTCTTTTTATGCGAATCGTATAACTGCTTTTGGGAAATTCTATCCCCTTTTATACATTTTTCAATTAGCTCTAGCTCTTGCATTTTTTTCACTCTATAAGGTTAGAGTTCGTATTTTCAAAAATGGTTGTACGTGAAGATAGATTTTTTCAAAAGTAATTTATAATGGTCGTATTATAATGATTGGAAAGAGTGGCCTATTTTCTTTTCAATTCGTAACTCTGGCCTCATTTTACATCCTACACTTGACTAGAAATAGAAATCAAACCGCTTTAAAATCCTTATTTTT
>CBFHZL010000162.1:0-4240 GCA_965660325.1 uncultured Acidiluteibacter sp. | reverse complement strand
GAATAAGGTTGATTCTATCTTTCAAAACTTCAACCTTATCTGCGGGCAAACCCCCTTCATTATCGGAATAAGTAACCACATAAGGATAAGCTAATTCAGACAAAAATAAAGCTGGATAAGAATCCTTATGCAAAAAGGCTATAAATGGCTTTTTAGACACCACAAGCCCAAACAACTTAGAAGCAGCATAATAAGACTGCATACCACCAAACAACAATAAAATATCACTTTCTAAATTCAATCGAACGGCCTCTTTATAGGGCACTCTATTGGGATACTCAATTACTTTTCCATCCAGCTTATTTGAATGAATGAACCGATCCATTTGTGGCTGAGCTAACTCCCCTCCTGCATAGCTTGTGCCATAAAACTCTGCTTTGAACTCAAAATCAACTTTACTTAATCCGGACAATAACGCATCCAACACCAGATAAGCATCATCCCAAACAGCTCCGATATAACGAATTAAGGTAGTAGAATCATTACGTGGACATACTGAGATCTGATTAAAATCACTCTCTTCTGCTCCATAAGGAATGGCAAACATCCTTTCTTTACTCAGTTCCGGATGTCTACTTCTCAATTGCTCATTTATTCCTTCGGATACGGCAAAGACTAAAGCTGCTTGTTTGGTTACCCAACCCTCCAAACGTTTTGCAACCCATTGGCTAACTTTCCTTTTAACGGTTGCGGCGACAGGCAAGTCGCCACCCTCTACCCAAGGGTCAATGTAATCAATTGCATAAGGAATCCCAGTCAACCATTTAACAATTGGTGCTAAAACCAGCAGGTACCAAGGGGGAACAGGATACAGTACAAAATCAATCTTTTTCTCTCGGGACAGCTTTAATAGTTTAAAAAACAAAAATGGTAGCATGCGCAAACCTAAATCGCCTATTCCGAACTTTCGTGTAAAATTAGGTGGTAATACCCTGCAAAAATTAACATCATGTCCCTTTCCTACCAACTCAAGCATCCAAGGGTCTTCCGACTCTTCTCTATATTTTGAATCTACTGTAATGACAGAAGGAACCACATCAAACGACTTTAAATGATTCATCATCAGCCGAACACGCTGTGAAGGCGGCAATGCTGAAGGCGGGTAATGAGGGGCAACTATTAATAAGTTCATAGTAGTTGCATTATTGGTTCATACTCCAACTCCCAGATGAGTTCTTTGGCTACTTTTCGAGATTGAGCTTTATATCCATTAAGCAAATTTTTATCTACAGCAAGTTCATCCAATTTCTTAGCCAACACATCAATATCACCTGGTGCATAAAGGCTACCCACTGAATAAGCATTAACAGTTTCAGCCAGCCCTGCAGTATCGGAAGAAATAACTGCTAGTCCTGCATGGATATAGTCAAAAAGTTTATTGCTGGAAGTTAGTCGTTGGTTATCTTCTTCAGGTAGCTCACCTGTTACACCAACATCATACTTTTTTAATGATGAAATGATTTGATCAGGGTTTGCAGGAGGGACAACCTCTACTCGCCCTTTGAGTTCATATTTTTCGATGTACTGTTCTAATAGCTTCGATTGTGATTCATTTAAGTTTCCCTGGAAGAAAAGCTTCACATCTGACTTACATCGTGCAACTGCCATTAAGATGATATGTAGGCCACGTCTATTTTCTAAAAAAATACCCATCCCATGCCATACCACTTTAAGCTCATTAATGGAACTATTATTAGGCAAAGTGTATTCAAAATCAGCTTGAGCAAGTGTTGGCACATTTCTTACCCTAAAGCTTGGCTGTTTGAACTGATAGTCATCCTGTAAACGCTTCTGCATGACGGTTGTCGTAGTTAATAACAAATCTACCATTGGCATATATCTACTTTCATTCTCCTTAACCCACTTTGCATGTTTAGGGTCAAAAGCTGCATATTGGCCAACAAAATACTCTTGACTGTCATAAATAACCTTACTCCCATATTTGCGCTTAAAACGCATCGCGTAAGGCAAATTATCGATCAAGTGGACCTGCACTACATCATAATCCCTTCCCATTGAAGGAGAAAAGAGCAAACCCTTATTTAAGTAATATTCGTGAAACCACTCTATGTTAAGATTATCAATCATTAAGGTAATCAATCGATGAACCATACTCAAAAGAAACCACTTTACCGTGGATAAAAATGACCGTTTAGAAATATCGTTCTCTATGACTTTCCAATCTCTTGAGGCTATAAATGATTGGTAGACTTTTTTCGAAGCTAAACCGACAATGGGGTTAAAAACGGTAACTTCCCAGCCGTGATCATGAAAGTAATCAGCCGCTTTTAATAAACGAGCATTGTAGCATATCTCACTATGGCTAATTAGTAATATCTTTTTCATCCGCTAGTCTTGCAGCTTTAAAATTTTCAACATTTGATCACATGCATTTCCACTTCCAAATGGATTATCACCTGAAATACGGCGACTATAGTAAGCTTCATCATCTAACAGCCGCATAGTAGAAGTAATGATTTTTTCTGTATTCGATCCTGTTAGCTCTCCAAAGCCGGAATCAACAACCTCAGGACGTTCGGTAACTTCGCGTAAAATTAGCACCGGTTTTTTAAAACTTGGTGCTTCTTCTTGTATTCCACCCGAGTCTGTCCATATGATATAAGCACTCTTCATGGTAGAAATCAACTCCAAGTAGCCAATGGGCTCTAAAAGTGTAACTCCATCCAATTCACCTAGCAACTCTTTTACCACTTCTTTTACATTTGGATTGGGGTGAACAGGCCAAACAAATTGCACATCAGAACGAACCTTGAGTAGTTCCTGTATTGCTTTGCAAATAGATTTTATTCCAGAAGCATGGTTTTCACGCCGATGTGCTGTAACTAGAATAAGCTTCTTTTGAAACGACTTGGTCTCTATTTTTTCTGAAAGAATATTCAATGCATCAATAACTGTGTTACCAGTAACAAAAACTTGATTTTTGTTTACTCCTTCATTTATCAAGTTTTGTGCGGACAAACTAGTTGGAGCAAAATTATACTTTGCAAAAATAGAGACCACTCTCCTGTTAAACTCTTCAGGAAATGGGTGTTCTAAGTTAAAACTCCTTAGACCGGCTTCAATATGAGCTACATCTACTTTTGAATAGAAACAAGCCATAGAAGCACCCAATACCGTTGCGGTATCTCCTTGAACGAAAACTAATTCTGGTGACTCCTGATGAATCAATTCATCCATCTTAGTGATAACTTTCGCAACTACTGAGTTCACTGTCTGATCTTTCGTCATAAGGTCTAGTGAATAGTCAGGCGAAATTTCAAAAAGTTTCTCTAAGTCATAAAGCATCTCTTTGTGCTGCCCTGTACTAACAACTTTTAATTCCACTTTCGTTAAACTCTTTAGCTTTAAGATTAGTGGTGCAACCTTTATCAATTCAGGTCGGGTGCCATATACGACAAATACTTTCATTTTTTGAGTAATTTCTTCAAACAAATCTTAATATAAACTAAAGGAGCAACTAACCTCATTTTCCAATGTAAAGTTTGGTAGGCAATTGACAGAGGAGAAAAAAAACGAGGCAACACCACTTTATTCTCATAGAAGCTAATACTTAATAACTCTGCGTTCAATATACGTTCATATTTCCTCTTTAAGCCAAGCTCTCTAACCTTATCAAAAAATAACTGATTAAGACGCAGTGATTCCATAGCAAGCTCTCGCGTAGAATATCGATTGGAGACAGTACTTGAACTCCAACGATTGTACACAGCAAACTCACCGGAAGAATAGTAAAAAACAGCACCATTCAAGGCCAATTGTGTAAAGTATTCCCTATCCTGGCCCACCTTAGTTACAGATGACCAACCACCCTCTTCAGCAATACGTTCGCAAACGCTCCTTTTACATAGATATGAGTTGGTGGAATTCCAGTTCTTATTTTCTAGTAAAGTTCCTAGAAAATCATTGTCAGGGCCTCTTCTTATTTGTTTACTATGTGTAAATTTTTCATTTGTGTAAAAGTCCATTCGCCAATCAGAATAAACGATGTCGATCTGTTTATTTTGCATAAATGCATTCAATTGACGATTTAATTTACCTGGAAAAATAAAATCATCGCTATCTAACCATTGAATATATTCCCCAGTTGATTTTGAAAACCCAAAGTTACGAGCTGAATTACCTCCTTTAGATGGGTTGGTGAAATAAAAAAACTGTTGTCCATATCGCTGCTTATAATCTTCAAGTACAACAGAAATTTGATCTGTAGAATGATCATCCA
>CBFHZL010000161.1:0-4274 GCA_965660325.1 uncultured Acidiluteibacter sp. | reverse complement strand
GAAGAAGCTTTACTTGCCATAAATTAAATGTAATTAATTGGATTGGTAATTACTTGAGATAAATGAGTGGCAAAATTAGGTATTTTTTTCTGAAGAATTTCTTTAAATAGTTCTTTCGTGTATTGCTCACTCTCATAATGCCCAATGTCCGCAATCATGATTTTGGCATCAGCATCAAAAAATTCATGATATTTAAAGTCCGCTGTAATAAACACATCTGCCTGTTTTCGAATTGCTTGAGGCAATAAAAAACTACCCGAACCACCACACAAGGCGACTGTTTGAACAGCAGTTGAAGTTGGCTTTGTATACTTAACCGCTCCTACTTTGAAAATTTCCTTTACTCGTAGTAAAAAATCTTTTGTTGGAATCGGATTTGACAGTTCCCCAATCGCTCCACTTCCAATCTCTTGATGTTCATTTTCTATAGAAACACATTCATACGCTACTTCCTCGTATGGGTGAGCCGATTTTAAAGCAGCAACAATTCTAGCTTCTGCTACTTTGTTATACAGTATATCTATTTTTAGTTCCTCTTCAATATGCCGCTTGCCTTTTTCTCCTACTGAAGGGTTAGCATTTTCGTTTGGCCTAAAAGAACCACTACCTGCTACTTCAAAAGCGCATTCGCTATAGTTACCAATGTTTCCTGCACCGGCCTCGAACAATGCAGACTTCACTTCCTCTGCAGAATCCATCGGCACATATGTGTGTAGCTTCCTTAAAAAGTTGCGTTTTGGTGCTAATATCTTTACATTTTTCAACCCCAGTAGTTCAGCAATCTTGAAGTTTACACCGCCTTTCACATTATCTAAATTGGTATGCATCGCATAAATCGCAACATCATGCTTAATTGCCAAAATGATCGTACGTTCAATATAATTGCTACCCGTTAGTTGCTTTAACCCTGAAAAAACAATTGGGTGATGAGCAATAATTAAATTACATCCCTTTTCTACAGCCTCTAAAACAACATCCTCTGTACTATCTAACGTTAGCAAAGCTCCGGTTGCCTCCCACGATGGATCTCCAACAATTAACCGTGCATTATCGTAGTTTTCTTGAAATCCAGGATTTGCAAAATCTTCTAATGCATTTATTACTTCTTTGATTTGTATCATTACCTTAACAACCTATTTTATTCAGCCCTTTAAATTATTAAATTTGTGAAAAATTAAACGAATTAACGTTGATTAAATTTCTTAAACTCTTTCTGTTTCCATTTTCGTTTGTGTATTGGATAATAACAAGCTTGAGAAATAAACTCTACGATCTTGGCCTTTTCAAAGCTACCTCGTTTTCAATACCCATCATTTCTGTAGGAAACCTCAGCACAGGTGGGACAGGAAAATCGCCTCACATCGAATTTTTAGTTTCAAAGTTATCAGATAAATATAAACTAGCAACGCTAAGTAGAGGCTATAAAAGAAAAACCAGTGGTTTCTTGGAAGTAAAAGATGAACACAACACGACAGATGTTGGTGATGAACCGTTGCAGTTCAAAACGAAATTCCCTGATTTAACTGTGGCTGTCGATGCAAATCGCGTTTCAGGAGTGAAGCAGTTACTAAAAAACGATAAGGACTTAGAGATGGTATTACTTGATGATGCTTTTCAGCATCGAAGGATAGACCGTTCAATAAATATTCTCTTAACGGAATATTCCAAGCCCTTTTACAAAGATCATTTACTTCCTGTTGGAAATTTAAGAGAGTCTCGCTCTGGGTTTAAACGTGCCAACATCATCATTGTAACAAAAAGCCCCATTGTGCTTTCTCCACTTGATATTAGAAGAGTAAAAGAAGAAATTAAACCAGAACCCTATCAAGAGATTTACTTTTCCTACATTAAATATGGCAAACCTTCGGCGTTGACTGCTGCCGCAATAGCAATGGGAAAGATTAATCTTGCTGATTATGCCATTACGCTGATAAGCGGAATTGCCAATCCTGAAGGTTTAAAGTTTTATATCAAAAGGTATGCGAAGGAGGTCAACCAACTCTCATTTCCAGACCACCATGAATTCTCAGAAAAAGACTTTGCCAAAATAAAAAGTAAATTTGATGAGCTCATCTCTCAAAAGCGATTAATAGTTACCACAGAGAAGGATGCTATGCGGATCGACAGAGAGCTTTATAAAGACATTCCAATTGTTTATATACCCATAACCATCAAGTTTCACCTGAATAACGGGCAAGAACTGATAGAACAAATAACAGATTATGTTACAGCAAATTCAAACAACAGCCAAGTTTATCAAAAGTAAACTGACTGCTCAACCCAAAATAGCAATCATTCTTGGGTCAGGTTTAGGAGACTTTGAACATGAAATAGAGGATCAAATTTCGATTCCATACAACGACATACCTAACTTTCCTGTAAGTAGTGTCGAAGGACATAAAGGACAATTATTAATTGGAAAAGTTAATGGAGTGAGCATAATTGCTTTGCAAGGCAGATTTCACTACTATGAGGGCTACACATTACAAGAAACTACTTTCCCTGTGCGTGTATTCAAAGCATTAGGCATTGATAATTTATTACTTTCTAATGCAAGTGGAGGATTAAATCCTGAGCAAGAAATTGGGGATCTTATGGTTATTAATGACCACATTCATTTGTTTCCTGACAATCCATTACGTGGAAAAAATATAGATGAGCTGGGCCCTCGATTTCCAGATATGAGCGAGCCGTATAGCAAAAGCTTTATTTCTTATGCTGAAGAAATAAACGAAAAATACCAATTGGGATTAAAATATGGAGTTTATGCAGGAGTTCAAGGCCCAACTTACGAAACTAAGGCAGAATATAAGTATCTTCGAATAATCGGAGCTGATGCAGTTGGAATGTCTACTACCGCAGAAACCATTGTGGCGAAACACAGCGGAATGGATGTTTTTGGTGTCTCTATTATATCAGACCTCGGCGTAGAAGGAAAGATAGTAGAGATTAGTCATGAAGAAGTTCAGGACATTGCGCAAAAAGCAGGACCAAAAATGAACAGATTATTTAAAGAATTAATATCAATCATAGGAAATGAGAAATAAGATAACCTTATTGCTTATTGCAATACAAAGTGTTGCGTTTGCACAGATTAGCTCAAACATAAACTTGCATGCAAATTGGAAAGCGAATAGCCTCTTAAATGACAACTCATTTAATACATACAACGAAGTATGGGGATACGCACAAAATGGACGAGAATATGCTATTATTGGATCTATTCTAGGTGCACACTTTGTAGATATTACCAACCCTACAGCTCCTGTAGAGGTTGACTTTGAAGTTGGAGGCGCATCAGGTCCATTTGTTGTGCACAGAGATTATCACAATTATGGACAATATCTTTATGCTGTCTGCGATCAAGGTAATACAAGCAGTTTGCAAATATTTGACATGAGTTTCTTGCCGGACTCTGTATCTAAAGTATATGATTCGGATGCTTTATTTACCAATTCTCATAATATATTTATCGATTCAGCTACTGCAAAGCTTTATGTATGCTATGCTCGAAAAAATGGAACAACGCTAAACGGAAACGTTGCCATATACAGCCTAGCAAATCCTATTAACCCTTCTTACCTTGGAGTCATTACCCAAACTGCACACGATGTGTTCGTAAAAAATGATACGGTATACTTAAACAACGAAGGAAAAGGGCAATACTTTTACGATGCCACCAACCCAACTAATATTCAGCTTCTCGGACTATTAGGGAACTATCCTGATAAAGGATATAATCACAGTGGATGGTTAGATGAAGACGGAGATCATTATTACTTTGCAGATGAAACACATGGTATGCAAATGAAGTCAGTGGATGTATCAAACTTCAATAGCGTTCAGGTTTTAGATGTTTTTGGAGCCAACTACTCCTCTACCTCAATTGTTCACAATTTAACATCCAAAGGGGATTTTTTATATGTGAGTCATTATTATGATGGACTGCGTATCTACAACACTTCAGATCCGTCAGATATAACAGAAGCCGGATACTATGACACTTATTTAGGACCCGATGCTGCTAGCTTTAAAGGGATGTGGGGCGTTTATCCTTTCCTTCCCTCAGGAAATGTAATTTGCTCCGATATGCAGGAGGGTCTTTTTGTATTTGATGTAAGCCTAATCACCACAGGTATTGCAACCAATGAGCTTATGAAAACCATCAGTACTTTCCCAAATCCAATTGAGAACACCATCCACATAGACAACCCTGATCAAATTGCTTTAGAAGGTTTTCAATTAGTGGATATGCAAGGTCGTGTGATTGATTC
>CBFHZL010000160.1:0-4531 GCA_965660325.1 uncultured Acidiluteibacter sp. | reverse complement strand
TATGGTACACCAATGTATTGGTGAATAAAATTGCCTCAGAAGAAAAACTAAAAGTAAAATCGTGGGCGGAAGCGATTGTAAAAAAGGCTGAACTCGTTAATTACACCAACGAACTCTTCAATACCATTTCTGAAGAGGAGCGCAAACGAGTAGAAATTTGGGCAGAAGCCAATAGAAGAGTCGTTACTTCCGGCGTAGAAGAAGACCTTAGCTTTTACACGCAAATCTTATTTTCTAATACCACTATTCCGCTGATTTTAACAGATGGAAATGGCAACATAGTCTCCAATAAAAACTTTCCTGATGATATTTCAAACAACGAACAAGCATTGAAGGATGAGTTAATTGCCTTAAAAGAACACAACGAACCCATCGAAATCGCATATTACAAAAACGAGCGTAATTATCTGTATTACAAAGAATCTACCATATTTTCTGAATTAAGAAAAGTACTACAAAATCAGATAGAATCACTGAATGATGATATTATCATTAACTCTGCTTCTGTGCCCGTTATCTATACCGACAGTTCGCTCTCAGCAGTTATTGCCTTTGGAAATATCGATACCACACTTTCATCGGATAGCACTTACATAGCGCAGCAAATTGTGGAAATGGAGGCGCAAAACAAACCGATTAAAATCGACATCGGTAATGGCGACATCAATTACATTTATTATGCAGATTCGCCACTCTTGAAGCAATTAAAAATCTATCCGTTTATCCAATTTGGAATTATTGCACTGTTTTTAATTATCGCCTATTACCTGTTTAGCACAGCTAGAAATGTAGAGCAAAACCAGGTTTGGGTCGGAATGGCTAAAGAAACGGCTCACCAGTTAGGCACCCCACTTTCATCGCTTTTGGCTTGGCTAGAAGTCTTGAAAATGAAAAATGTAGATGATGCTACTATTGACGAAATGGGCAATGATGTAAAACGCTTGGAAACCATTACCGAACGTTTTTCTAAAATTGGCTCGGTGCCTTCGTTGCAGCAAGAAAACCTCAATGATGTAATTGAAGATTCCTTGGCGTACTTTAGGGCACGTATTTCTCAAAAAGTACAATTCTCTTTTGAAACTTCTGACAAAGAAGAAGTTATTGCAAGTTTGAATGTCCCACTTTTTGAATGGGTGCTAGAAAACATCATCAAAAATGCAGTAGATGCGATGGACGGAAATGGAAAAATCAGCATTCAGGTGATTGACCAAACGCAATACGTGTATATCGATATTACCGACACAGGAAAAGGAATGCTAAAAAGCCAGAAAAAGACCATTTTTGAACCAGGATTTACCACTAAAAAGCGTGGTTGGGGATTAGGGTTGTCACTGACTAAGCGAATTATAGAAAACTATCACGCAGGTAAAATCTTTGTGAAATCCACAGAAGTCGATAAAGGAACTACCTTTAGAATTGTACTCAACAAACTAACCGACCAAAATGGCAGGAATCTACATTCACGTTCCTTTTTGTAAACAGGCGTGTCATTACTGTGACTTCCACTTTTCTACTTCTCTAAAAAACAAGGCGCCGCTTATTGAAGCTATTCTTCAAGAAATTGAACTTCGGAAAAGTTACCTGCCATCGAATCGGATAAAAACCATCTATTTTGGTGGAGGTACTCCATCTTTGTTAGAAACAGCTGAAATTAAGCAGATTTTAAGCAAAATTCAGTCGATTTTTAAGGTCGATAAATCAGCTGAAATTACACTGGAGGCCAATCCTGATGACTTAAACATTGCTAAAATTAAAAGCCTAAAAACAGCAGGAATTAACCGATTGAGTATTGGAATTCAGTCTTTTTATGATGAAGACCTCAGCGATATGAATCGGGCTCACAATGCGGAGGAAGCAAAAGTGGTGGTTCAAAACTGTTTGGATCAAGGATTCGAGCACCTCAGCATTGATTTAATTTATGGAGGAACCACGCTATCAGATGAGCGTTGGATTAATAATTTAGAAACGGCGTTTACATCAGGAATTAATCATTTATCGGCTTATTCCTTAACAGTAGAACCCAAAACGGCTTTAAGCAGCTTTATAGAAAAAGGAAAAAAAGCCCCATTGGAGGATGAGAAGTCCATTCGCCACTTTGAGATCTTGAAGTCCATGGCAAAAGAACATGGTTTTGAGCATTATGAAATTTCCAATTTATCGAAACCAGGGCATTATTCCACCCACAATACGAATTATTGGAAAGGAGAGGCATACTTAGGGATTGGCCCTTCGGCACATTCTTTTAATGACGACAGTCGCCAATGGAACATAAGAAATAACAGCCAATACATAAAGTTGGTCAATGAAGGTGGAGCTTATTTTGAGCAGGAAACACTATCGCCTTCAGACCAATACAACGAATACATCATGACGGCGCTTCGCACCACCTGGGGTGTTGACTTTAGTGTGATTGAATCGCGCTTTGGCACTGATTTATTAACTTACATCAAAAATCAACTTCACGCTATTTCTGCTTCTCTAATTGAGCCGACTGAAAATGGTTTTAAACTATCGGTACAGGGCATGAATGTAGCGGATACAGTAATTTCGGAGTGTTTTTATGTGAAGGATTAGTTGTATACATTAAATCATTTTTTCCGCACAGCTGTACCAAGAGATCAGTTGCTGATAAAATTAGCTTCATGAAACTAAATGATATTTTATTCCTGAAATTTCACACTATCTAAAATCAATTTTATACCTTTAAAGTGATGTTAGCACAAATCACACACAAAGGAAAAACCTTTACTGTCGATCTAGGAAACCCGATTGATATTTCAATGCCACTAAAAGCATCTAAAGACGCGGCCTCTGCTTGGTACGTAGATCCGTTAGTGATAGAACCTGTGCAAACAGATCAGTTTACCGGCAGTGTGGCTTTAGGTGGGTCGGTTAACTTTAACAACATCTTTTTTAATCCTCATGGACACGGTACACACACCGAATGTGTTGGACATATTAGCAAAGAATTTTACAGTGTAAATGATGCTTTAAAAAACTTCTTCTTTACGGCTGAATTAATCAGTGTAATTCCTGAAAAATGGTCGAATGGTGATGAAGTCATCACTTTAAAAGGGATTAAAGAAGCTTTAAAAGAAAAATCAGCGGAAGCAATCGTAATTCGAACATTGCCAAACTTACCCGAAAAGCAAAAAAAGAACTACAGCGCCACCAACCCTCCATATTTAGCAGCAGATGCCATGGAATATATTGTTAATAAAGGATTTGAACATTTGCTAATCGACTTACCTTCGGTAGACCGTGAAATGGATGAAGGGGTATTAGCAGCACATCATATATTTTGGAACTACCCCAAAGCACCAAATACGCAGAAAACAATCACTGAATTCATATTTGTCTCAAATGAAGTAGCAGATGGCCAATATTTATTAAATATGCAAGTAGCTCCTTTTGAGAACGATGCAAGCCCAAGCCGACCGATTTTGTACAAAATAAAATAAAGTGCTACCAATCGATTTATAATCTATTTTTGCGCACTTTTTACAATTAAATATACATTAGAAATTAAATTAAAATGAGCGCATTAGGAAGACACATATTGGTCGAGTTTTTTGGTTGTAGTCCAGAAATCATGAATCAGGTTTCTACTATTGAAAATGGTATGGTTACGGCTGCTGAAACGGCTGGTGCAACTGTCATCAATTCAACTTTTCACCACTTTTCGCCTTACGGTGTAAGCGGTGTAGTTGTAATCCAAGAAAGTCACTTGGCGATACATACATGGCCAGAATACCAGTATGCTGCAGTAGATTTATTTACGTGCGGTGACGAGGTAAACCCATGGAAATCGTTTGATTACTTGAAGAAAGCATTCGAAGCTACTTCCTACTCTGCATTAGAAATGCGCAGAGGTTCAGTAGATCAGCTAGAGCGCATTGACTTCGACTTATCTTCAATGAGAGTAGAGGCGAAAGAGCGTCAAAACCCTGGAAAATATACCAGAAATGTATGGTTCACCGATAAGGATGATAACCAGGCGTTATCAATCCGATACACTGGCGAAGTTTTATTCGAAAAACAGTCAGATTTCCAAAAAGTAAAGGTGCTAGATACTTACGCATATGGAAAAATGTTGACCATTGACAACATGATCATGTGTACGGAAAAAGACGAAACACATTACCATGAAATGATTGCTCACCCAGCTATGTTGACGCATGGAAATGCTAAAAATATCTTAGTTATCGGTGGTGGTGATGGTGGTACTGTTCGTGAAATCTTAAAGCATAGTTCGATAGAAAAAGTAACCATGGTAGAAATCGACGAAGCGGTTGTTGAAGCTTCTAAGTTGCATTTACCACAGTTATCTTCAGCTTTCGGTCACGAAAAATTAGACCTAATTATTGGTGATGGTATCAAATTCGTAGAAGATGCAAAAGCCGGTTCTTACGATATAATTATTGTCGATGGTTCTGACCCTGTTGGTCCTGCAGAGGGTTTGTTTACGAACAAATTCTACCAAGACTGTAACAAAGCATTGAATGACAACGGTATTTTAGTTGCCCAAGGA
>CBFHZL010000159.1:0-4602 GCA_965660325.1 uncultured Acidiluteibacter sp. | reverse complement strand
AATAATGTCGCAGCGGTAACTTCATCGAGTAACGCACTCTTCTTACTTGTATTATTTCTTACACCAAATAGGTCTTCTGGAAATAGTTGTTGATGAAACTCCCTATATCGCGGGTCAGACTTAATTGGATTAGCCAATGGGTCGGAGTAACGCAATAATAACAGTGGCGAACCCATTTTTATAGCACCTTCAACCCAAGCAAAGGCTTCCTCATTTCGTCCAGTTGCCCCAGCAAGTAGAAACAAATAAGAGTCTGCTGCAAAACCATTTTCACTCTTCGCAAGCTCAGTTAAGGTTTGCTTTAATTCTTTAGCTTGAATCTTGTCTCCCTTAAGTGCATATCCTAAGGCTTGGGAGCCAACTTTTTCGCCTATTACCACAACTTCGGAGGGCAGTGAGTCAAAGTAATTGATGGCTTCATCATACTGCCCCGTTTTAAGAAGACACAGCGTCTTGACCGCATGAACAGGGATATTCAAAGGGTTTACTTCTAAACAGGCATCTAGTTGTTCTATTGACGCGAAATAATTCTCAGTCATATATTCAATGTAGCCGTTATAAAACTGAGTTTCCTGAGAAAGTGGGTCAATGCTTAGCGCATGCTTTAAATGATTGCGAGCGTTCTTCTCTTTGCCTGCCAAGATATAAAGAAACGCCATAAATTGTTGTGATTCAGCAAAACTTGGGTTTAGTTTAATTGCTTTACTAGCATACCCAAATGCTTCGCGATAGCTAAACTTAGTGAAGAAAGCCAAGTTCGCAAGTTGATAATAAGCATCCGGAAGTTTATCATCTATCCTCAAAGCCTTGTTTGTCAGCTCAGCACATTTGCCCCAACCTTCTTCATAAGGTATCGCTGAAATCATAGCTAAAAAACTGTGAGCATCAGCCAAGCCCATAATGGCCTCCGCATTATTCGGGTCAATTTCTATTGCTTTTTGAAAGAATCCCATTGCTTGCTTTACATCCTCAGGATTCCATTTATTCAATTTCTGTCGCCCTTTAAGAAAAAGTTTATAGGAGTCTAAGCTCTCGGTCTTTGATTCAATTAAGTGTTCCTGAATTTCAAAATGCCCAAAATGCTCTCGCAACCGCTCTGCTATCAACAAACTTATTTCGTCCTGAACTTGAAACACATTATCAAGTTGACGGTCCCACGTTTCCGACCAAAAATGGAAGTCTTCTGCTGCATTTATTAATTGAGCAGTAATACGCATGGAATTCCCTGATAATCGAACGCTGCCCTCTAATAAAGTACTCACATTAAGCTTGCTCCCTATTTCGCGAATAGGCATGTTCTTATTTTTAAAATAAAATGCAGAAGTTCTTGACGTAACTCTTAGCCCTTCAATCTTCGCTAGAGCATTGATAATTTCCTCAGTAATCCCATCGCTAAAATATTCATTCTGATCACTTTCACTCATATTTACGAAAGGGAGAACCGCTATCGTTTTATTGGATATTTCTGAGTTAATATTCATTATGGTCTATACAAAAAGGAATTTTCTAAAAGTTTCTACTTTACCCGTCTCTTAGCACCTAAATTATGAAATAATTGCGAACATGAAAACAGAAGATAGCTTAACAAATTCATTTCTAAAGCCTTCAACGCCGCACGGAGTTTATCGCTTATCAATATACCAGGAAGCACTTTGATATCATGGAGAATATTGAGTATTCAATGCTTTATTAATGATTTTCGAATATTTTATTGCACCAAGCTTATTTAAGTGATTTGCATCTGACATAAGACTGGGATCTATATCGTCACCTATAAAATTTAAATGATAACGATGGTCTAATTTTCCTAGCGTAGATAAAAAGAAATCAACATAGTCTGAATCAAGTTTTTCTTTGTAAAGCGAATGATAAGGTGTAGATAGGAGTATTAGATCTATATTATTAGCTGTACATAAACTATCTATTTTGTAAAGATAAGCTCGTTGGGAGTAGCTAAATTTTTCTTCGTTTTGCTTTATCGAGAAATGCATATCAAATGTTGTATTGATAGTTTCTTCAGTTGGGTTTGAATGATCTGACTCATGAAACCCGCCCCAGTATGGTTCAGAAAAAATTCCAACAATGAGCGGTTTTAGAAGCGGTTCATAATCAGTTAGGAAATCAGATTCGTCGAATCGCTGGATAAAATAAAGATACCTTTCAAGACTCCGCTTTCCTTCAGGAAAATCAATACTGAACAGTCGATTGTAAACAGGAGCGAAACTATGAATCGAAACGCCTAAGATTAATGTGTCTAGGCGGTGATTTTTATTTTGAACTAGCGTTAGCAGCTTTTGATAGGTAAAATAATAATGCTCTGCAGAACTAGCGATATTTTGCGTATTCTCAAATATCAACTCTCCATGTATTCGCTGTATTTGAGAATCCCCCATTAGTAAATGCTCATATGCTGATAGCTCGTTTAGCTTAGTGTCAGTATTTATTTTTGAAATGGAATAGCATATCAAAGCTGATAGAAAAAGCAAAAAAGCAGGAATACAGAATATGATTATTTTAAGTATAAATTTCTTCATATTCTAAAACTGAAAATAGATAAATTGTTGCTCCTTGCCTCCAAACCAAAAAATGGCAAAAATAATTGCATAGTACACCACATATCGCAGTGGACGTTTCCACTTAAGACCCAATTCAGCAATAGCATATTGTCCTTCTCTCCCACTCCATTCAACAAAGACAAAAGTTAACACGAGAAATATAGTGGAAAATGCTTCTTTCATGAGGGCACGTTTTGGAAGTTCAAAAAGTGAAGAAGAAAATATTTCAGAAATATAGCTAAAAGCATGTCCAATGTTTTCTGCTCTAAAAAATATCCAAGCAAACACTGTCAACCCAAAAGTCAGTAGCATTAACGATATTTCTTTAAAGCTTGGAAGCAGTTTACCTTGAGCGACTGTCTCTATATTATTGCGATTGCTATTGGTCAATAAAAGAGGCAAGAAGTAGATGGCATTTAGTGCACCCCAAACGATAAATGTCCAATTTGCACCGTGCCAAAAACCACTGACTATAAAAATGATAAATGTGTTTCTAACTTTCATCCATGTACCTCCGCGACTTCCACCCAAGGGAATATAGAGGTAATCTCGAAACCAAGTTGAAAGTGAAATGTGCCAACGTCTCCAAAATTCAGCAATATCTCTAGAGAAGTATGGGAAATTAAAGTTTCTCATGAGATCAAACCCAAAAAGACGAGAAGTTCCAATAGCAATATCTGAATAGCCTGAAAAGTCTCCATAAATTTGAAATGTAAAGAAGATAGCACCCAAAACTAAAGTGCTTCCGTTCATATCTGCTGAATTATTAAAAATCTGATTTGCTAATTCAGCACAATTATCTGCAATCACAATTTTCTTGAACAATCCCCACAGTATTTGACGCATCCCGTCAACTGCTTTTGTATAATCAAACGTTCGCTTCTTATAAAACTGGGGCAGCAGGTGGGTTGCTCGCTCTATCGGACCAGCAACCAATTGAGGAAAGAAACTGACAAAAGCGGAAAATGCAATAAAGTCTTCAGTAGCGTCAAGTCTGCGCTTATATACATCAATTGTGTAACTCAAGGTTTGGAAGGTATAAAAGCTAATACCAACAGGTAAAATAATGTTTAAGGAGTTTCCTTGAATATCTTGTCCGAAAAGTGAGAATGCAGTTATAAAGTTGTCAAGAAAGAAGTTATAGTATTTAAAGAATGCTAAAAATCCAAGGTTTACTAAAATACTCGTCCAAAGTAAAAACTTTCGTTTGAGTTGATTCTCCTCAATCTTTAATTGACGTCCAACGGCATAATCGACAACTGTGCTAAAAACAATTAACGATAGAAATTTCCAATCCCACCATCCATAAAAAATGTAACTAGCTACAACGATTAGAAAGTTCTGAAGCTTTAAATTTTTGACGGTCACCAACCAATAAAGTATAAAAACTATTGGCAAAAAAAAGGCGAAATCTAGCGAGTTAAAAAGCATTTATTTTCTTGTCTTTCCTTAAATGTTAATCGTTAGTGCCATCATTTTTCAGCATGATGTACAACGGCTAAAAAAAGTTTATAATAAGATGCATAAAAGTAGCACTTTCAATTTACTAAATCGCTAAAGCCATTGCGTTGCTTTGTAAATTGCTTAATTAGACAAAATCAGCTTGTAGATTTTCTGGAGCAGCAGGCAGTAATAAAAAACAATTTATCAACTTATTCACAATACCTTATGTGGTTTTTCATTACACACCATTTTTCATTACAGATAGACAATTAACGGTAATTCCGGTCTTAAATCAAACGATTTTTCTTGAATATCATTATCAAAATGAATTTCCATAAGATGCTCTTTACCTCTCTTGACAGTCAAGTTTTCAACTCCATTAATTGCTTTTACTGTTTTGGTTTCCAAGTCTAAGTCAGAGGATGTAATGCTGATATTCGTTATTTTTTTGGCTCCATTGGGGTGCTTATAAAAAGCCCTCGCAAAAGCGTATTCTTCAGGTATACTTTTTAATTCAGATATTGATTCAAAACTAGCCGACTCCAATTCGGGATAAACTACAAAAACAGAAGGCTCTTTTAGGTTTGTTTTTGAATTAACAGCT
>CBFHZL010000158.1:0-4648 GCA_965660325.1 uncultured Acidiluteibacter sp. | reverse complement strand
TCGCGAATCAGGTATTGTATTGGGGATTTGCCGCAGGGCCAATAGGAGAGTTGGACTCTAATTATTTTAAGGTGATGCCTACTAGTTACCAATCGTTGCACCAATCACCTTACAATGGCCAAATTCAGAACTACATTACTCAAACGGAGCTTTCACTTATAGACTATCCATCCAAAGCGGAAAAAGGAGCTATTATCTCACCGCTAGTAGGTATCGGTATGCAAGATTTAATTTTACCGTCTGATAGTGTGCACAACATTCACTTTGCTTATCACATATATACCGCCGAAGGGGAGGAAGTCGTTTGGGATGGAGAGCGAACACCGCTAGAGGTAGACATAAAGTTTAATTATCAGCAACGCGTAGAAGTGTTGCTTCCTGATGAACCGGGGCAGTATAAAGTCATTATTGACTTAGTCAAAGAGGGCGAAAGATGGTTTGAAGAAGGGGTGGAATTTATGGTTTCAATTGATTAAAGTATCCATTAGTTCATCAATTAATAAGATAATTGGTCAGTTGGATTTAACTTAAAGCCAATAACTACAATTCCTCTTTAAGCGAAACTAAAAACGAGCGAACTTTCTTCAAAGAGGCGATCATCTCCATCTCATTCATGGTGTCTTCTTTGTTTTCTTTCAGTTTCTTTTTAGCGCCATCTAATTTGTAACCGCGCTCTTTCACCAAGTGGTAGATGATTTGCAAATTGGCAACATCTTTTTGAGTAAACAGTCGGTTACCTTTCTTATTCTTTTTGGGTTGTAGAATATCGAATTCCTTTTCCCAAAAACGGATCAAGGAAGCATTCACATCAAAGAGTTTACTTACTTCTCCGATAGTGTAGTATAATTTTGTGCTTTCTTCTGGTAAACTCATTTGCTATCAGATTAGTCAAACGATTGAGTAGGCGTAGAAGAGAATTCAATCATTTTCTCGTATTCTTCAGGTGTTAAATCGTTGAAGTAGAAATTTACAGGGTTTACCTTTTCGCCATTTTTTATCACCTCATAGTGCAGGTGAGGAGCAACTGATGTTCCGGTACTACCTACATATCCGATTACTTGACCTCGTTTTACTTTTTCTCCTCTTCTCACAATGTATTGTGTCATGTGGGCATACAATGTTTTGTAACCATATCCGTGATTCAATACCACGTGATTACCGTATCCTCTTCGGCTATTTTCTACCTCGGCTACTATCGCATCACCTGTAGCATATATTTCAGTGCCTTGTTCTGCAGAAAAGTCCATTCCGGTGTGCATTTTTCGGCGCTTGTATATCGGGTGCATCCGCATTCCATATCCCGACGCCATTCGTTTTAAGTCTTTGTTTGCTACCGGTTGAATAGCAGGAATAGCAGCCAACATTTTTTCTTTATTGGTCGCCATTTTATACACTTCATCGTATGATTTGCTCTGAATGTAAAGTTGCTTAGAGATTTGATCTAACTTTTCAGCGGATTCAATGATCAGTTCGGAGTTTTTAAAACCTTCAAGTTGTTTATAGCGATTTACCCCTCCAAAACCTGCCTTACGAATATTATCGGCTATAGGCTCTGCTTCGAAAATTACACGGTAAATCTCGTCGTCTCTCCGTTGTATATCTTCCAATACTTCGGTCACTTGGTCCATTCGCTTGTCGAGAAGTTCATATTGGGCAGCCAATTGATTTTTCTCTCGTTTTAGCATTTTTTCTTTCGGGGAATCAAAATAATTGTTCACCAAAAAGAAGAAGAGTACACCAAAAACAGCGCTTGCAACTAAAAATGAAAGTACACGCAGTAACTTTACCTTGGCAGTGAGCTCTACTCGCTCGTAGCTTAAGGTTCGGGTATTAAAACGATACTTAACTTTTGACATTTTCTTAAATTGTTATTGTGGTTTAATTAGCTAAATTTGCGCACAATTTAGGTGCGAAATTAACCATATTAATCTTTTGTTTCAATGTTACAAAGGAGTTAAAAATTGTTAGCTTCAGCACAGCATGGTATTTAAAGTTTTCAACAACAATGACTTCAAAAGAGATAAGAGCGGCATTTTTAGCATTTTTCAAAAGCAAAGGACACGAGGTGGTTTCTTCGGCACCCATGGTGATTAAGAACGATCCTACATTGATGTTTACCAATGCAGGAATGAACCAATTTAAAGAACTGTTTTTAGGAAATGCTACTGTTAAGTACCCTCGAATCACCGATACACAAAAGTGTTTAAGGGTATCAGGAAAGCACAATGACTTAGAAGAAGTAGGCGTAGATACTTATCACCATACCATGTTTGAGATGTTGGGCAATTGGTCTTTTGGTGACTATTTTAAAAAAGAGTCCATTGAATGGGCATGGGAGCTGCTGACAGAAGTATATAAAATTGACAAAGAGAGTTTGTATATCACTGTTTTTGGCGGTGATGAGGGTGACCAGTTAACAGAAGATTCAGAGGCTTACACCATCTGGAAAGGAATTGTGCCAGAAGATCGAATTATAAAAGCATCAAAAAAAGACAACTTCTGGGAAATGGGTGATGTGGGCCCATGCGGTCCTTGCTCGGAGATTCATGTTGATATTCGCTCAGCTGAGGATAAAGCAGCTATTTCAGGGAAGGAATTGGTCAATCAAGACCATCCCCAAGTAATTGAAATATGGAACTTGGTGTTTATGGAGTTCAACCGAATGGCGGATGGTAGTTTAGTTAAATTGCCGAACCAACATGTGGACACCGGTATGGGTTTTGAGCGATTGTGCATGGCTTTACAAGGGAAGCAATCCAATTACGACACAGATGTATTTATGCCATTGATTGATAAGATTGTCAATATTAGTGGTGTAAAATATACGAGAACACAGGAAAAGAAAGATATTGCCATTCGGGTTATTGCGGATCATATTCGAGCAATCTCTTTTGCAATTTCCGATGGTCAGTTGCCTTCTAATACCGGCGCTGGATATGTGATCAGAAGAATATTAAGAAGAGCAGTGCGCTATGGATATAGCTTCTTGAATTTAAAGGAGCCTTTCTTAAACCAATTAGTGGAAGTGTTGGTAACTGAAATGGGCGATCAGTTTGGTGAATTAAAATCGCAGCAACAGCTCATTACGCAAGTTATTTATGAAGAGGAACATACTTTTTTAAGAACACTAGAAAAAGGAATTCAGCGATTTGAAGATTACACGGCTAGTCTTTCAGGTAAAGTAATCGATGGTCAATTTGCTTTTGAGTTATATGATACGTTTGGTTTTCCAATAGATCTGACCCATTTAATGGGAACAGAAAACGGTCTGGAGATTGACATGTCAGCTTTTCAAGCAGCGTTGGAACAACAAAAAGACCGATCTAGAAAGGCTACGAAAGTAGATGCAGGTGATTGGGTGATTGTTAAGGAAGATGAAGTTGAAGAATTTATTGGTTACGATTATACAAATGCATCGGTAAAAATTACGCGTTACCGCAAATTAGTAGCCAAAGGAAAAGAGAGTTATCAATTGGTTTTTAATGTGACTCCTTTTTATCCAGAAGGTGGAGGGCAAGTCGGTGATACCGGTTACATCGAAGCAGATGGTACCAAGTATTCGATTACAAATACCAAAAAAGAAAACAACTTAATTGTTCATTTTACTGATCGGTTACCAGAAAATGTTAAGACTAACTTTCAGGCAGTAGTGAATGAAAAAGTACGCTTGAATACAGCTATCAATCACTCAGCTACCCACCTGATGCATTATGCACTGCGAGAAGTATTGGGGGAGCATGTGGAGCAAAAAGGCTCGTTGGTAAATGCAAAACACTTACGTTTTGATTTTTCTCATTTTCACAAGGTTTCTGATGAAGAAATTAAAGCGATTGAATACAAGGTAAATCATTTGATTCGAGAGAATTTGGCGTTGGACGAAAGACGCAATATGCCCATTAATGAAGCCAAAGCTATGGGCGCAATGGCGCTATTTGGTGAAAAATATGGCGATGTGGTACGTTTAATCAAGTTCGGAGATTCAGTAGAGCTTTGCGGTGGTACTCATGTTCCATCCACTTCTGCTATCAGACATTTTAAAATTGTTTCCGAATCAGCTGTAGCGGCAGGTGTAAGAAGAATAGAAGCGATTACTGCCGACAAGGCAGATCAATTTGTACAGGATAAATTAACCTTATTGGAGTCGATCAACGATGCCTTGAAACACCCGAAAGATGTTTTACAATCCATTCAATTATTACAAAAGCAAAATGCTGACTTGCAAAAGCAGGTAGAAGAGTTTAAGCGAGCTGCAGCAGGCAATGTAAAAGGGGAATTGAAGGAAAAGGTACAGTCTATTAACGGGGTAAATGCAATTATTGAAGAGGTTTCTTTGGATGCAGGTTCAATTAAGGACTTGGCATTTCAGCTTAAAGCAGAAATTGAGCAGTTATTTCTAGTGCTCGCATCAAATGTAGATGGAAAAGTCACTTTAACCATATTGGTTGCAGACGATCTCGTGAAATCACATGATTTGCACGCCGGAAACATGGTGAGAGCGCTTGCTAAGGAAATCGGTGGAGGAGGAGGAGGTCAGCCATTTTTCGCAACAGCCGGTGGTAAAAACCCTTCAGGTATTTCCTCAGCACTAGCTAAAGCAACAGACTACTTGAAGTAATTTTAAACTTTGTTTATTGCATCAAAGGAGTTG
>CBFHZL010000157.1:0-4672 GCA_965660325.1 uncultured Acidiluteibacter sp. | reverse complement strand
ACAGCGGTTACTTTTGGAAAGAAATTGAAATAATAAAGATTAAATTCCTCCTTAGCTCAGTTGGTTAGAGCATCTGATCCCGTTCAAACGGGAAGTGTTCTTGGTTATGCAAGGAGGTAAAAAGTAACAGCGGTTACTTTGGAAAGAAATTGAAATAGTAAAGATTAAATTCCTCCTTAGCTCAGTTGGTTAGAGCATCTGATCCCGTTCAAACGGGAAGGGTTCTTGGTTATGCAAGGAGGTAAAAAGTAACAGCGGTTACTTTTGGAAAGAAATTGAAATAATAAAGATTAAATTCCTCCTTAGCTCAGTTGGTTAGAGCATCTGACTGTTAATCAGAGGGTCCTTGGTTCGAGCCCAAGAGGAGGAGCAACAGAGCTGTACTGCAAAGTACGGCTCTTCTTGTTTCTAGTCATTTCTTAAATTAGCGCTATGGCTTACTACGTATATATTTTATATTCCAAGGAGATAGATAAATATTATGTAGGAAAAACGGAAAATCCTAAAAATCGACTTGCATATCATAATTCGGAGGCAAATAGAATATGGACAAAAAGAGGAAAGCCATGGATTTTGGTCAAGTTGATAGAGTTTGATAATTCCACTTTGTCATCTAGTGCAGAGCGATTCATCAAGCGTCAAAAGAGTAGAAAGTTTATCGAAATATTAATTGAAAAAGGTTGGCAAGGTTAGCGCATCTGATCCCGTTCAAACGGGAAGGGTCCTTGGTTCAGCCTGTCCCGAGAAATCGGGAAGCCCAAGAGGAGGAGCAACAGAGCTGCACTGAAAAGTGCGGCTCTTCTTGTTTCTAGTCATTTCTTAAATTAGCGCTATGGCTTACTACGTATATATTTTATATTCCTGGGAGATAGATAAATATTATGTAGGAAAAACTGAGAATCCTAAAAATCGACTTGCATATCATAATTCGGAGGCAAATAGGATATGGACAAAAAGAGGAAAGCCATGGATTTTGGTCAAGTTGATGGAGTTTGATAATTCCACTTTGTCATCTAGTGCAGAGCGATTCATCAAGCGTCAAAAGAGTAGAAAGTTTATCGAAATATTAATTGGAAAAGGTTGGCAAGGTTTAGTGCATCAGGTTCTTTTCGAACAGTGAAAGGTCCGTTTTTATACCAAAAGGCAATCTTTTATTGAGTTTGATTTGTTTAAGTCGGTAGGGACTGCAAAGGGTTATTTCATAATGCACTATTTCGTTTTGTTTAATCGTTATCCAAACTCATAAAATGTTATATTTTTAAAGGATTTTAGCTAAATAATAATTCAGTTGCTCTGTTAAATTTCTAGCCACAAAAACAGTAAATTTGTGACCAATTTTGTAAGAATTATGGAGCACATTCGCAACTTTTGTATCATCGCACATATTGACCACGGAAAAAGTACGTTAGCTGATAGACTATTACAGCAAACGAATACCATTACCGAAAGGGAACTTCAATCGCAAACGCTTGACGATATGGATTTGGAGCGCGAACGTGGAATCACAATTAAAAGTCATGCAATCCAAATGGATTATGAGCAAGATGGTAAAAAGTACACCCTAAACTTAATTGACACTCCAGGACACGTTGATTTCTCTTATGAAGTTTCCCGTTCTATTGCAGCGTGTGAGGGAGCTTTGTTAATTGTAGATGCTGCTCAAGGAATACAAGCACAAACTATCTCGAATTTATACCTCGCGTTAGAGCACGATTTAGAGATCATTCCTGTGCTGAATAAAATTGATCTTCCATCTGCAAGTCCAGAGGAAGTTAAAGACCAAATTGTTGATCTCATTGGTTGTGATCGAGATGACATACTTTCGGCCTCAGGAAAAACAGGAATGGGAGTTGACAAGATACTAGAAGCAATTGTAGGGCGTGTGCCACATCCCGTTGGAGATCCAAATGCTCCATTACAGGCCCTTATTTTCGATTCTGTTTTCGATTCTTACCGAGGTATAAATGCCTTTTTTAAAGTGGTAAATGGCGAGATTAAGAAAGGAGATAAGGTAAAGTTTGTAAACACAGGAAGGACTTACAATGCGGACGAAATTGGAACACTGCGACTAAAGCACCAGCCTAAAAATGTTGTTAAAACCGGAGATGTAGGTTATATAATATCAGGGATAAAAGTTGCCAAAGAGGTGAAAGTTGGTGATACAATCACCACTTTAGAAAATCCGTGTGAAGCAGCTATACAAGGGTTTGAGGATGTAAAACCTATGGTTTTTGCAGGAATATATCCAGTTGATACCGACGAGTACGAAGAACTAAGAGATGCAATGGAAAAATTGCAGCTGAATGATGCTTCATTGACTTTTGAGCCTGAATCATCTGCTGCACTTGGTTTTGGATTTAGATGTGGATTTCTGGGAATGCTTCATATGGAAATCATTCAGGAGCGTCTGGAAAGAGAGTTCAATATGACTGTTATTACAACAGTTCCTAACGTATCTTACCATGCTTACTTGGTTAAAAATCCAGAGGAGCGTATTTTGATAAATAACCCATCAGACTTACCTGAGGCGACTATTCTAGAGCGTGTAGAAGAGCCATATATTAAAGCACAAATTATTACTAAATCTGACTTTGTAGGAACGGTTATGAGTTTGTGTATTGACAAACGAGGGGAATTAAAGAATCAAGTTTACTTAACCCCTGAACGGGTAGAATTAACATTTGAAATTCCATTGGCTGAGATTGTATTTGACTTTTATGACAAATTAAAAACAATTTCTAAAGGGTATGCTTCTTTTGATTATCACCCAATGGGCTACCGAGAGTCTAAGTTGGTAAAAATGGATTTGCTATTAAATGGTGATCAGGTAGATGCATTATCTGCTTTGATTCATAAAGATAAAGCGTTTGATTTGGGTAAACGAATCTGTCTTAAGTTGAGAGAGTTGCTCCCTCGTCAGCAATTCGATATTGCCATTCAGGCTGCACTTGGTGCTAAAATTATTGCTCGAGAAACAGTAAAAGCTCTTCGTAAGGATGTGACTGCTAAGTGTTATGGTGGAGATATTTCGCGAAAAAGGAAATTACTAGAGAAGCAAAAAGCCGGTAAGAAGCGAATGCGCCAAATTGGTAGTGTAGAGGTTCCTCAGAATGCATTTATGGCTGTACTAAAGCTTGATGATTAGATTGTTGTATACTTTTGTATTATTGCTGTAACTTTTTTATTACCTTGTTCGTTCCATGAGTAAATGCTCGAAAGGGAATGACCAAATCTGACTATAACCAAAGCGTAAAGGACCATTCTGATAGTATCTATCGGTTTGTTCTGAAGAATATCGGAGATGCTGATAAGGCCAAAGATATTGTTCAGGATACGTATGTAAAGCTTTGGGCAAAGTTGGACGAAGTAGATCCGCTAAAAGTAAAATCTTACTTGTTTACAGTTGCTTATCGAACGATGATTGATGTCATCAGAAGAGATAAAAAGCAAACTCCTTTTGTGACTGAAGAACACCAACAACTAAATTCTCATCAAAATTCCTATTCAGATTTGAAGGAAATTTTACAGGAAGCTGTGAGTCGTTTACCGGAAGTCCAAAGAAGTGCTATCATGCTGAGGGATTATGAAGGGTATTCGTATAAAGAAATTGGTGAAGTTCTTTCCTTGAGTGAGTCTCAAGTGAAAGTATACATCTTCAGAAGTAGAGCATTTTTAAAAAAGTATTTAATAAGCGTTGAGCATATTTTATAATGGAAAGAATTGATCTACATAATTACGAGTCATTTATCTTGGATTTTTACGAGGGGAACTTATCCATTGGCCAATCTGAGCAGCTAATGGATTTTTTGGCATCCAACCCGAGTGCTAAAGCAGCATTTGATTCTTTTGAACTGATTACTCTAGATCGTGATAACGTTTCATTTCCAAGTAAGGAGTTGATTCTGGATGATCAAAATGCTTTTCAAGCTCCTATTACAGCAGAAAATATAGAAGACTATTGCATTGCTAAAGGTGAGGGTTTATTATCGGAAGAGAAAGTGGTAGAACTAACTGCTTTTATCGAGACTCATCCTCAATATTTAAGCGATTATACAGCCTATTCAGCTGCATTTATGCAAACTGAAGAAGTTGTCTTTGAAGATAAGTCATCACTCTATCATCAGCCAAAAGTTATTTATGGATATTTTAAATATGCCGCACTCGCAGCTGCGGTATTTATAGGATTTACTCTAATTAATCTGCCTAGTCAGGTTTACTTTTACGAGTCAGTTTCTCCAACCACTGCTGCTGCTTACAGCGACCCCTATGATGAAGTTTTTACTAGCCAACTGGCTGCAGAAGATTTTAACAATGAGAGCAGAGTTTCTTCTAAATCATTGGTAATTTCTCCAACTGCGAAGCAAGAGTTGGATGATAAATTACCGCCAGATCCAACACAACAGGTTGCCATAAATGATGTGCCACTTATCGAACCAATAGAAGCGATGGAGGGCATAGAGGCTACAAATCTGAACTTAACGGAGGATGAACCTGCCCTCGCGACCTTGCCTCCGAGTAAAGTTCAACCAAAAATAGTAAGACAAAAAACCTACGATGGTGTTGGAGGTGCTGCAATTGGCATGATTAAGGAGGAAGTGTTGAAAAATCGGCCAATTATTGAGGCTATCGCAGAAGAAATAACTGCTGCAACAAATGAAAAGGTAAAAATTTC
>CBFHZL010000156.1:0-4697 GCA_965660325.1 uncultured Acidiluteibacter sp. | reverse complement strand
AGTCCGTCATTTTCTGACCCTCCTAAATAGGTGGATGCTAAAAACTGGGTACCATCAGCACTTATTCTAGCAGCATACATATCAGATCCAAGATTAAAAAATTGAATTGCACTTACTGGACTTCCTCCATTAAAACTGCTATCGATAGCATTTACTGCGGGAATGTCGTCGGAACTGGTAGCCCCAAAAAATAGTAGTTCGTCATTGGCATTTACTACCATGCTGTGAATCATTTCAGAATTACTACCGCCATAATAAGTGGTATAAATAAGCGATTGACCATCTGCGGAATACTTCGATATTGCAACATCTATTGTACCACCATTATAAGAACTATCTGCAAATGCTCCGGGGAAAGGATAGCCGGCCTCATAAATAACACCACCGGTATAACCATTACCCGCATTATCATAAGTAGCTGTCATCCCAAAGTTATTTTTAGTCGCTCCTGAAAACGTAGAGAAGATTAGTTGGGGGTCAATAATTAAGTCAATTTCTTTATTGTATCCATTGGGGAAAGTAAATGAAACACTGTCGCCACTTAACGCATAATTACAAGCAACCTCGCGTTGTGTGCCATTTACTATTTGATAAGCGTATGGCTTCATTTCTATCAATTGTCCTAATTGATGTGAAATGACTAAATGTCCTTCAGAAATTTTAATGTTTTGGTGGTTAGAATATAAATTGACTATTTGCGAAGGATCTCCACCGGGTGAAATTTTGTAGTCATACTTATAATCTTTTTCAGGTGTTTGATAAATGTTTAAATCAATTCCATTATAAATATTCTGATACAATACACTTGCGTATGATTTAGCTTTAGAAGCCCATCTTTTTGGATTACTTCCTAAATAAAAGTTGTAGTAGCTGCTATGTTCATTTTCAGAAAGGATGGTCACTCCTTTATTTGCTTTTAAGAAAGTGGTATAAATGGCGTCTTCATCAAAAGAGGGCTTTTCATCCAACTCTTGACCGCTTCCATCAGGGTGTACATGTCCCCCATATTCAAAAAAGTGGTGGGTTATGCCATTTTTTTCCAAGTAAATAGCGCCCGTTGGAGTGCTGGCTTTATATTTTACCTGCTTTGGCCATTGCCCCTTGTTTTCTATAAATGCAGTGTTGCTTGCTTCTATCTTACTGATAAAAAGAAACAATGCAGAGGTAAACAGAAAAAGGCGTGTAAAGTGCTTCAATGTCTTCTTTTTGGCTTACTGTAAATTTACAGATTATTCAGCGAATTAACTTTATCTATCGACGTAGTAAAAAGAGTATCGGTTGCCTAAACATTTTACTAAGTTTTAAGTTAATATTGTTCTGAATAAATCAACAACTAAGCATCTATTTCATGTCTGATAAGTATAAAAAATACAGTTATTTAGCACTTTTATTTATATTAATTATAACCGTCTTTAGCGGTAGTCAGGCAATTAAGTTAAGGTTCGATTATGATTTTGAAAAGTTTTTCCCTCAGGAGGACGATGATTTAGACTTCTTTACAGAATATCGTCAAACCTTTGAAAATGACAATGACTTTGTGCTTTTTGCACTGAAAAGTGAGTCTGGTATTTTTGATGAGCAATTTTTAAAGAAGGCGCAGCACTTTACAGATGAGCTTAAAAAGTTACCTCACGTCAGGGAGGTAATTTCTCCATTAGAAGCGAAATACCCAAAACTTGATTTTTCTGCAATTGGTGACTTTCAAGTTCCTTATTTTCATATTAATAACCCATCGAAATACACCGTTGATTCGCTTTTCATTGCCAAAACGAATGACCCTATTACCAATGTAGTGTCACTAGAAAATGGTGTGGTAGTTATTGTGTTGAAAAATAAGGAGTTGATTAATAAAGATGATTCTGATGAGTTAAGCACAGCGATTAATCAATTAGTAGAAGAGACCAACTTTGACGAAATTTATGTGATTGGGAAAATTTTAGGTCAGCAGTTGTATATCGAAATTATGAAGGTAGAATTTGGAACATTTATGGCCATTTCTATTTTTATCTTAATTGTATTTTTAATTATTGCTTACCGTTCACTTTGGGGAATTATTATTCCAATGACAACTGTAATGTTATCTGTTGTGGTTAGTTTGGGCATCATGCAGCTGTTTGGTCGTCCGTTAAATATGATGACGACGCTACTTCCGGTCATTATGCTAGTAGTTGGGATGAGTGATGTGGTTCACTTGGTCGCAAAATACCTCGAAGAAATAAGGATTGGAAAAAGCAAGGTTGAAGCGATTAAGTATACACTAAAGAGCGTA
Source organism: uncultured Acidiluteibacter sp. (assembly GCA_965660325.1). GTDB lineage: Bacteria > Bacteroidota > Bacteroidia > Flavobacteriales_E > Vicingaceae > Acidiluteibacter. The sequence goes on along the minus strand of CBFHZL010000156.1, from coordinate 2,428 downwards.
GGAATGGCAACTCTCTTAACTTCCATTACAACTGCTCTGGGTTTTGTTACGCTCATATTTGTGAACATGGAGCCAGTGCAAGATTTTGGCGTATTTACCGCTGTAGGCGTAATGAGTGCGTTTTTAATCGCCATTATTTTTATTCCTGCTATTTTCTATTTATCGAAGACTCCACAGATAGCTGATCCTAAAAAGTCAAATGCCGATTGGGATAAATGGCTTCGAAGGTGTTTTATCTTACTCATCAAAAACAAGAAAACAGTAATAGTAGGTTATGTATTCATTGGTATTTTAGCCCTAATCGGTGCAACTCAAATACAGTTTGATTATTTTTTAATGCAAGAGTTGGGAGATGATGATCCACTTGTTAAAGAGATTAAGTTTTTCGATAAAAGTTTTGATGGTATTCGACCATTTGAAATGGCAGTAGTTCCAAAGCAGGAGGGTGCTACTGTTTACGATTATGAGGTGATGAATGAAATCAATAAACTAGAGGAGTATTTGGTTAATGAGTATCAGGTAGGCCAAATGATTAGCCCAACCACTCCTTTTAAATTTGTAAATAGAGCACTGCGAAATGGTAAAGCCGAATATTATAAGTTTCCTGAAAAGAAGAAACGATACGACTATATTGCTACCAAAATGTCTGAAATGGGGGCCGGAAATCAATTGGTAGATATTATTGCAGAAGATGGAAAGATGGCCCGATTAAGCGGACGAATGGTCGACCCAGGTAGTCGACAAATTTTACTAAGAAATGACTCCTTAGTGGATTTTTACCAGAATCACATCGATACGAGTGTCGTGGCCTACAAGCTGACTGGAACACCAGTAATTATTGATAAAAGTAGCCGATATTTAGCTGTAAATGTCTTAAGTGGTTTAGCCGTTGCTTTTCTGCTAATAGCAGTTATGATGTCCTTATTATTCAAATCAATTAAAATGGGATTGATATCCTTAATTCCTAACTTGTTTCCGATATTATTGATTGCCGGAATCATTGGGTTTTTCGGAATTGATTTGAACATTACTACCTCGATTGTATTTACGGTGGCATTTGGTATAGCTGTTGATGATACCATTCATTTTTTAAGTCGTTATGCGCAAGAACTGAGAAAGGGAAGAAGTAATTTGTACGCCATAAAACGCACCTTTTTATCTACAGGAAAAGCGATTATCATTACATCAATTATTCTACTGGGTGGCTTTTGTAGTTTGATTTTCTCCGATTTTATGAGCACTTTTTACATTGGCGTTTTTGTCAGCCTAACACTGCTTTTCGCTGTAATTACTGATATGATGCTGTTGCCTCTTGTGCTGATGTATTGGAATAGGAAGAAATAATTTCATTAAGTAATCATGAGATAACATCAACTGCATCTATATTAAAGCTTGTTTCTGCTGTTCAGTTTCAGTCATAATTCTATATTTGTAGGCTTTAAAACCTTAAAGTCTTGACCAAAAAGCGCGTTTTGTATATTTCTTACGATGGGTTAACTGATCCATTGGGTCAATCACAGATTATTCCCTATTTGGTAGGCCTTTCTGCTAAAGGGTATAATATTACCATATTAAGCAACGAGAAAAAGCAAAACTATCAACTGTATAGTGACTTGGTGGCTAGTAAATTAAAGGCAGCCAAAATCAATTGGAAATTTACCTATTATTCGAATAAGCCTCCTGTTGTATCATCAGCTTTCGGTGTACGTCGCATGCGAAAGCTTGCCCTCTACCTCGCAAAAAGAGAGTCATTTGATATTATTCATTGTCGCTCTATTCTGGCTACAATGGTTGGTGATAGCGTTCGAAAAAAATATGGTGGTAAACTCATATTTGATATTCGAGGTTTTTGGGCTGATGAACGTGTAGAAGGAGGGTTATGGAACTTAAAAAATAAGTTGTACAAAGCCATTTATATTTATTTCAAGAAGAAAGAAAAGCTGTTCTTTAAAACAGCTGATGCAATTATCACACTTACTGACAATGCAAAGAAGCACATAGAAACGCATTTTTCAACTAAGAATAATTTTCAAGTAGTACCTTGTGCAGTTGATTTAAATCATTTTAATCCCAAAGCGTTAAATCAGCAGTTAATTGATGAGCTTAAAACAAAATGGGGTATTTCTTCAACCGATTACGTTTTGAGTTATGTTGGATCTTTGGGTACAAGGTATCGTCTGAAGGAAATGCTCGCGTTTTTTAAAGAGTTAAAGGAAATACAACCAAATGCTAAATTTTTATTTATTTCTAAGAGTGATACATCGGAGATAAAAGTATTGACCGATGAGCTAGGAATTGATTATTCAGCTATTATTATTGATAGTTGTAACTATCAAGACATTCCAAATTATATTGCAGTAAGCCAAGCCTCCATCTTTTTTATTGTAACGTCATTCTCAGGTAAAGCGGTAAGCCCAACTAAACAAGG
>CBFHZL010000155.1:0-4806 GCA_965660325.1 uncultured Acidiluteibacter sp. | reverse complement strand
TAACTAAAATTTAACTTCATTCATGAGGCAATTAAAAATCACTAAAAAGGTCACCAACAGAGAAACGGTTTCTCTTGACAAGTATTTACAGGAGATAGGCAGAGTAGAATTAATTACTGCTGACGAGGAGGTTGAATTAGCAAGAAAAATCAAACAAGGTGATAATGCAGCTTTAGAAAAGCTGACCAAAGCAAATTTGAGATTTGTAGTATCTGTATCAAAGCAATATCAAAACCAAGGATTAAGTTTACCAGACTTAATTAATGAGGGAAACTTGGGGTTGATAAAAGCTGCTCAGCGATTCGACGAAACTAGAGGTTTTAAGTTTATTTCTTATGCCGTATGGTGGATTAGACAGTCCATTCTACAAGCATTAGCAGAGCAGGCTCGAATAGTGCGGCTACCTCTTAATAAAATCGGCTCCATCAACAAAATTAAGCGCGCTTTTTCTGAATTAGAACAAAAATATGAGCGCGAACCGTCACATGACGAAATTGCCGATGTACTGGACTTAACGACCCGAGATGTAAATGAGAACTTCCGTCACGCAGGTAGACATGTGAGTATTGATGCGCCCATATCTACAGATGATGACAGCAGCAATATGTCTGACTTGATGGTCAATGACTCTACTCCAGGTCCTGATCATATTCTGCTAAGGGAATCACTAAAAAACGAAATAGAGCGTACTTTAACGACCTTAACCGCTCGAGAAGCTGATGTTATTCGGTTGTATTTTGGGTTAGCAGGAAAACATCCACTTTCTTTGGAAGAAATTGGAGAAATATTCGACTTAACACGCGAGCGTGTTCGACAAATTAAGGAAAAAGCCATTCGGCGACTTCGATTGAATACCCGCTGCAAGAATCTAAAAGTATACTTAGGCTAATAGAAAATCCCTTTTCAAATCATTTTGAGAAGGGATTTTTACTTTCGGAATAGTACCTTTACAAAAAAAAAGACATGACCCATCTAGTTGCTCCCTCTATTCTTTCAGCAGACTTTTCCAATTTATTGCCTGCTTGTGAATTAATCAATAACAGTGAAGCTGATTATTATCATATTGATGTAATGGATGGCGTTTTTGTTCCTAATATATCATTTGGTTTGCCCGTGATTAGCGCAATCAAAAAGCACGCTACAAAAACATTTGATGTTCATCTAATGATTGTAGAACCTGACAAATACATCAAAGATTTTAAACAAGCAGGAGCTGATATTTTAACCGTTCACTATGAAGCATGCACGCATCTGCACAGAACTATACAGGCAATAAAAGCAGAGGATATGAAGGCAGGTGTAGCCTTAAACCCCCACACCCCCATTCATTTATTGGAAGATATTATACAAGACATTGACCTAGTTTGCTTAATGTCTGTAAATCCGGGATTTGGTGGCCAATCTTACATTGAAAACACCTATCAAAAAATTAAAGACCTAAAAGAGTTAATTACTCGAAAGAACAGCAACGCTTTGATAGAAATTGACGGTGGTGTGAGCGATAAAAATGCGGCTAAACTCGTAGAATGTGGAGCTGATGTGTTGGTTGCAGGAAGTTATGTTTTCGGTTCTAATCATCCTGAAAAAACCATAAAAGGCCTGAAGGAATTGAGCTTTTAAAAGCCGCTCCTACTCCATAGATGTTCACCAAAGGATAGAAGCGACCTAATGTCATATGCTGAATAAGGCTAATGGGACAAGTAATTACGAGCAATAATATAAATGGCGATTACTTGGCATCTAGGTAACCTTGCAAGTATTCGTACTCATCGTTTAACTCACCTCGCTCTGCTATAGTAGCCCGATAAATTACGCGATCATTATCACTACCAATCAGGTTTGGTAATATGTGTTTGATTAACTCGCCGCCAAAGTCTTCAGAAGCGTCTTTGGGCAATTCACATGGCAAGTTGTCTACAGCCATTACCGTAATAGTGTCTTTTGTGAGTTCAGTTGTTTCTTGACCAGTCTTTCGATCTACATAGTAAATAGGATCAGCGATGGTAGAAGGACGAACCGTAGAAGCAACAGGTCCATCAATATCACAGCTAATATCAGCAATCGTTCGAATATTAAAATCCTCTTTTTTCATGTCCTCTTTGGTGAAAATAAAAGGCGCTTCTGCGTCCCAATAATGACAAGGAACATACATATCGGCTACACATGAATATTGGTAAAAATCACTTTCAAACAATTCAGGAGATTCATAAAACTCACTGGTTTTAAACTCCTTTCCGTCTATTCGTTTATTGTAATGTTTAACACCTAACACTGTATACACAGGCTCGTTGAACTGTTTTTTAATAAAGTCAATTGAACTAACTTCCCTTAAACCAACCCTTTCAATAATCTCTAGAGCTCCCTTCCCTACTCTACCATTGCCGGTAATCACTAATTTAAAGTTATCAGGTAATTTTACATTCACCAACTCTCCTTCCATCTCTTTGCGGTCAGCACATTGGTGAGCAGGCTTTAATTTGAACGCATTGGATGATTGTCCATAAGCTAAAAAGCCATTGTAGGTGCCTACAATACCTGCATAACGTCCAAAGCCGACTAGGCGTTTGCCCTTTTTGTCAGTAAGGCATTCGTAATCGACCATTTTTATACTTTGATCAATGATGGCTTGCAGCAAATCCCTATTGTAAGGCTGCTCTTTAATCGTATGCGAAAAAAAGAAATGCGTTTTATCGGCATGAAGCATGTCAATTGGAACCTCCTTTACGCCGAAAATAACATCCGCATCAGCAATATCACTCACTACCTCTACTCCATTTTTACGGTATTCGTCGTCCATAAATGCTCGAACAGAACTTTCCTGCACCACTAATTCAATTTGTGGATACCTCGCCTTGATCAATTTACACTGCTCTGGCGTGAATGGAACTCGTTTATCTGGTGGAGTTTTGCCTTCTCTTATAATGCCTATTTTCATACAATTAATTTAGTACACGAATTTAATAATTTATGCTCAAGGCAAACAATATAAAGGTAAATGAAAATAGTAAAGTCAAGTATAAAAAACCAAGGATCGATAATTTAAGAAGCGTCTTTTTCCAATTGTCGTGATACACCTTCATCAATGCTTTTAGTAAATAAAACAACAAATATACAGCGGCACACGATAATAAGATACTATTAAGCGTATACCATTCTACAATTGCAAATGCCAAGCTGCTTAATTCGTATAAAATTCCTACGAAGAAAACCGTAGAATGAAAATGGAGGGCAAATAAGAAATGCGTTAACAAGTTCAAGCGTTTACGCCGATAGAGTAATGCTAACATAAGTGCAAACAATGGCAGCAATACAAAAAACAGTTTTGGTAACAATGCTCCAAAAAAGCGATCCCAAAAAGCATCATCAAAACCTCCAGTTACAGCAGATGATCTAACAGAGTCGGATACAGAAGTATCTTTTATACTAACCGATATGGATAGTAACAAAAAGAAAATAATACTTAAGAAAATAAATAGGCGAAGCGGCTGAATATAGCTTTCTCTTTTACCGATTAAAAACTGTTTTGTTAGATAACCGGGGCGCGTCAATAAAGGAATAATGCTTCTTCCAATTTTAGAATCGAAGGTGAAATAATCATTTAAGAAGTGCGTAAAGAGTTCCTTTAACCGATATGAAAATGCCACTTTCTGGCTACAATTGGGACAAAACTTGAACGTAGACTGCAATAAATGATTGCAGTTAAGGCATTTTTCTGTGGATGTTATAGGCATCTTATCCAAATATTTAATACTTTGCAATAACCTAAACAAGATAACCAGCTTTTCTCAGTAAATGATACGATTTGTAGTTTTTCTACTTTTTACCGTGTATACCTTATCTACAACAGCCCAACAAGCAACTGTTAGTAAAGATACGGCAGCGCAGACGGTTGCGATAAAAAGCAGACAACCAAAAGTGGAGCCGATTATGGATACTGACGAATCACTAAAGTATATGGGAGGATTATTGCTCTTTGAGGTGAAAAAACGACTCAACTTAACTTCCAGAGAAGAAGAATTGAAAGCCATGGCAGCCAAAAATAAAAAGGTGCGGCTAAGTATCGGTGGAATCGTGATAGAACGGTAGACTTTAATTAACTTTGTAAATGCTAATGGGGCCGACCGGTTTCGACAGCGAGAAGGATTTGTAAGTAAGCATGTCGAGCATTGAGTCTTTGGCTCGTAAAAACTAATGCTAAACTTTCGCTAAACGGCGAGAACAACTACGCGCTTGCGGCTTAATACTCGATAGAGATTAATCCTAATTCTGCGACAAGGTCGTAGAACAAGCTAAGCCTCCGGAGATTTTGCTCGGTAATTTTCGGAATAGGCTTATCAGACTATTGAGCTAGCGAACCAAGCGCTTCGATTGGTTGGCGAAACTAAAGAAGATAAGGTTTGAAGAGGTCGTTTTTAGCCATTTCACTCCCGACAATTAAGTAAAGACTAAGCATGTAGAAAGCTTATCGGTTCCTCGTTTGGACGAGGGTTCGAATCCCTCCGGCTCCACAGATCATTAAAACTGCTAGATTGCAGGTTTAAATTAGAAAATCCACCAAGCACGCTTGAGTGGATTTTTTGATTTAGAGATGAGGAGTGCAGCGACAGCAGTTTAAATCCATTTCTTAGGTTAGTAGTGTAAACGGTAAGGTAACCCCTCCGGCTCCACAAAGCCCAGTAAAATTAACTTAAGGATTATGTTTCTTGATACAATCGTTTTCTCTATTTTCCAGTGGATAGATTCATCGTCATCTCAATTTGGTTAATTGAGTTTTCAAAATTTATCTTTTTTAAAAAATACAATAAA
>CBFHZL010000154.1:259-4844 GCA_965660325.1 uncultured Acidiluteibacter sp. | reverse complement strand
CTAATCGTTGCAAATTAAATGAATTTGAAATGTTGTTCGTTGCTGTTTGGTTATACGAAAAGCTAGAAGAGCCTAGTTGGTGATTGATTTTTAAGTAAATGTCTTGTTGTGCTTGTGCTATAAAACTCGTAGCTAGTATTAATGTGAGTAAGTATATTTTTTTCATGGGTTATTTTTTTATTGTCAAGACTTAAATTAAAAAAAGATGATCACGAAAGTAAAAACCTTCTAATCGATATAAAATTAGTTAAAAATAGGCAATCTTTAAGGCATAAAAAAAACGCCCTTCCAAGATTGGAGGGCGCTCTTTCAGAGTTTTGGTCGATATTTTATCGGATTAGAACTTGATATTAAATTCTACTCGTCTATTTTTAGCTCTTCCTGCAGCTGTTGTATTATCAGCAACCGGTTTCGTAATTCCATAACCGTCAGAAGTCAGTCTGCTCGCATCAATACCTTTTGAAACTAAATACTCTTTAGCGGCTTTAGCTCTAGCCTTAGAAAGGGCTAAGTTCTTAGCTTCGTCCCCTGACGCATCAGTATGACCTTCAATCATTAAGTTATACGTTTTGTTTGTATTCATCACGTTGGCGATGTTATCCAATACTTTTAATGAAGAAGCCTTAATTTTAGCTGAACCTGATTCGAAGAATAGTCCCTTCATTGCCATCTCCATCACTTTTGCGTCTTCTTTCTTTATTTCAGGACATCCTTTATTTGCTGAAATACCTGCAACAGTAGGGCATTTATCTATATTGTCAGCAATTCCATCATTGTCCGTGTCAGGGCATCCTTTCATCTCTTTAGAGCCATCTTTGTTTGGACAACTATCTTCATTATCAGCGATACCGTCTTTGTCAGTATCCACACATCCGTTGAATTCAGCAACTCCTGCTACATTAGGACAAGCATCATCTTTATCAGCAATTCCATCACCATCAGAGTCAGGACAACCGCCTAAGCTTGCTATTCCTTTTACATCAGGACAAGTATCATCTTTGTCAGCTACTCCATCTCCATCTGTATCAGGACAGCCACCTAATTCAGTACTGCCAATTGTGTTTGGACAACCATCTAATTTATCCACTATGCCATCACCATCCGTATCGGGACATCCGCCGTTTTCAATAGTTCCTGCTTCTTCAGGGCATTCATCATCTTTGTCTTTAATTCCATCACCATCCGTATCTTTTCCAGTACTGAAGTTGTAATGTGCACCAATCGCTGTAAACATAAATCGGTCAACCAGGTTATCAGCTAAATCAGAATTGTCAACTCCATCCATCTTATCATCTACCATCATGGTGAATGTGCTACTTAACGAAACGGCAAAACGCTCGCTAAAATTTAGCATGGTTCCCCATCCAATAGGAAATCCAAATTTTATAGAGGTTCCATTTACATGGTCGCCTGAATAAAAAGAATTGCCAATACCTGCAGTTACGAAAGGAGCAATAAATGCGTCTTCTTTCAGAATGTATCCATTATTGAATTTATACTTTGCTTGTAATTTGAAGTCACCAAGATTAGTTTTGAAATTTCTTAACCCTTTGGAATAATCTATTTGACCATATGAGAAGCCGAAGGTTCCGTCAAAAGAAGGATTAATATATCTGCTATAGGTAGCACCAAAAGCTGCATGAACATTGTCAAAACTATAAATTTCGTATCCTAAGTCTCCTGCATATTCTTTTGTGCCAAACTGTAAACCAATACTATTCTTGTGGTCTTTTGTTTGTGCAAAAGCACTGCTTGCTATAATAGCTGTAGTTAAGGTAATTAGTAATCCTTTTTTCATTTGAATTATGTTTGGTTAAATTTATGCTGCAAAGATAGGTGGGGCCTTTGAAAACATCTCAAAATGTTCGTTAAGTGTCGATTATTTTGTGTCTAATACGGTTTTTTTAAAGATGAATGGATTAATAATTTATTGATAGGTCAATTCTAGTGTTTCGTGATAAGTCGGTTATAGAAAGCGGAATTCGATCGCCAAACCCATTTATTTTTATGCGATTTTCTTCTAGCTTCACGAATATGAAATAGGTTTTAATGGCTTCTGCTTGTTGTAAGGATAATTTTAGGTTTCTTCTTTTGCTCTTACTTTCAAAGTAATGACTTGATATGACCAATTTGTAGTCCTTGTTTTCCTCTAGCAGCTTTGCGATTTCGTTGATGGCTTCAATAGATTCTAGTGTTAGAACATAAGTGTCTTCGTAGAACTCAATGATACTTGAAGCTTCGGTCATAAGTGCCAACTCTTCGTCAGTTATACTTTTTAAATCTTCACTGAAAAGGTGTCTAGTTTGGGAGATACTTTCTGCTTGAAAGCTACCTGCGTTGAAAAAAAGGAAGATGCCTATTAGTACTCTTTTCACTGTAGCTTTTTTAACAAATCTAATAATGTCCAATACTTTACTCAGTTACTTTTCGCTAGTGTAATATGGTGTTTCGTTAAACCGTTACTTTTTATCGACAAGATTGTGTATAGTTTCGATGACAAAGATATGCTAAAAAAGTATTTGATAGTAATTTGACTGATATTAAACGCTTCATCATAATTCTAAAGCATTTTTTTTATAAATACAGCTTGTCAATGAAATTGACTGCTCTAATACGACTTCAAGGAGCAGAAAAAAGGCTTAAGCCCTCTTCCATGAAATTGAAAATTGGCAATTGCTTGAATTATATCACTTAATAATGAGGTGATTACTTAATTTTGCCCATTTGCTTTATGTGATCAAATAATATTGGCATAAACGAATCTTAAGAGCAAGACTCTATACACTTTATCTAATAAGGAGAACCTAAATGGCCTACTCGAAAAGTTGTCTATGCAAATTCTACGTTTACACCTCGCGAATTAGAAAAGATCAATCAAGGGGTCGATTAATACATCACAATTTAGATAAAGAAAGTAACACAAATTACAAGAAAGTCTGGTGAAGTTATTTTTTGTGCATGATATAAAACTATTTACGCAGCAGGTAAGGAGTATCATAGTGCAAAACTGAAAAAGAGGAAGGAGAAGTTTTTAACTTCTTAGCTTAGGACAGTGCGAAGGTTCAACAGATTGATGACAATCAATTATAAATCAACTTTTATTACATTGAACTTTATTCAAGTAGAAATAGCATGAGCAGAGGATTTGTAAAAGAAGATGATCAAGAAGAAACTCCTATGGTGCCGCCAAGAGCAGACTTACCGAATGGTGTCATTAATTATGTTACCCCAAATGGAATGGAGGAGCTGGTTTCTGAAAAACAAGCGTTGTTGAAAGAGCGTGAGCGAATAGACATTACTAATGAAAAAGAAAGAAGAATTGCTTCAAATTTAATTCATGCTAAGATTCAACTATTAAATGATCGAATTTCAAGCGCTCAAATCGTTGATTTGGCTAACCAACCAAAAGATGAAGTTCGTTTTGGAGCTTTGATTAAATTAAAAATCGGGGCTTCTAAAGCGATTCAAGAATATCAAATTGTTGGTGTGGATGAAGCAGATATCACAAAGAAAAAGATGGCATTTATCTCTCCAATAGCACAACTTCTTATGGGGAAGACAGTGGGAGAGAAAGCGATCCTCCAACTACAGGCTGGTGAAAGAGTGTTTGAAGTTGTTGGCATTCGATATTCTTAAATCAATTAATAGACTACAGTTCGATTTACATTGCTATCAACCATGAGTTTTATAAATTAAGCACCTGAGTAATTCAGGAAACAAAATAAGGCTTGCCGCTTTTTTTAAATATAACTTTATCTGATATGGTAATCGTTTATAATTACTTACGTTCAAACAAAAAAAGCGCCTCACCAAATCAGTGAAGCGCTTTTCGCATTTATTTTGTAAACTTTTTATTTTGCTCTTCCGCCACCTACGCCGATGAAAGGAATGGCTCCATTTCCGGTAACACCTGGTAATACACCGTTCCATTTTTCAATAGCTTTTAGCTCAGCTTCAATTCTTCTTAGCTCAATTAAGTCAGGGGAGATGTTCATTTTCTGAAGTCGAAGTGCTTCTGCTTCAGCTGTTGCAGCAGCAACTGTTTGTTCGGCTTCTACTTTAATACGGTCTAAGTCTCTTTTCGCCTTTAATGCATTTTGTTCAGCTGTTTGTTTTGCTTCAATAGCATCAGTAAATGTCTGTGAAAAGCTGAAGTTGATGATTGAAAAAGCCACTACTGAAATGTTAGCTTCGAGTAATCTTTCTTTCAGTGCTTCGCGCATTTCACTGCTGACAATAGGTCGTTTGGTAATTAACTCTTCAGCAGTGTAACGAGCAGAAACCGCTTTCATTACTTCTTGGATAGCAGGATCAATGATTCTTGATTTATAGTCTGTTCCAATAGTTTGGTAAACAGTATTTGATCGCTCTGGTATAATGTTGTAGTTTAATGCTACCGCCATGTCCACATCTTGAAGGTCGGATGAAGATGATTTTGCATCTGTTACCACTTTTTGAATTTTTACATCAATCAATACAATTTCTTGCATGATGGGCACTCTAAAGTGAATTCCTTCTTCCAGTACAATATCTTGAACTGCACCAAAGTTAAGCACGACTCCTCGCTGTCCTGCGCCCACTTGAG
>CBFHZL010000154.1:0-249 GCA_965660325.1 uncultured Acidiluteibacter sp. | reverse complement strand
AAGATGAAAAAGACCAACAACACGGCCAATACAATAATGAGGTTTCTAAGTTGTGATTTGTTTAAGAACTGATTAATATCGTTTGGTTCCATAATTTTTAATTTAAATGAATTGTAAAGCTAAGGTTTAAATACCTTTTTTTGGTCCTGAGCATCTAAACATATCATACAGCTTTATTAAATATAACTTCCAGACCCGTAACGCCATAAAGACGTTATAATTATTTATTGGGGTGTAGTTAAACTCTTA
>CBFHZL010000153.1:0-4858 GCA_965660325.1 uncultured Acidiluteibacter sp. | reverse complement strand
TGATTTTGAAAAAGATGCACTAGATCGACTATCCGATTTATTTCAAACACATTCCACAGCTATACTCGTTGGAGGTTCGGGTATGTACGTAGATGCGCTTTGCTACGGTATGGATGAAGGAATGCCAGACCCTAATGAAGCAATTAGAAGTCAGTTAGACACCTTATTGGCAAAGGAAGGAATAGAAGGCCTTCAGGCTAAATTAAAAGAATTAGACCCCGATTTTTACGAGAAAATAGACTTACAGAATATTAATCGACTGATTAGGGCTATTGAAGTCTGCTTGATTACCGGAAAAACGTATTCCTCATTGCGAGTGGGTGCAATTAAAAAGCGCCCTTTTGACATTCTGCGAATTGGTTTAGATATGGAACGAGCAGAGCTATATGAACGAATAAATCAACGAGTAGACCAAATGATTGCTGACGGTTTGGAAGAAGAAGTTAAATCTGTAGAAGACTTCAAGCATCAAAATGCATTAAAAACAGTTGGGTATCGGGAGTTGTTTAGCTATTTCGAAGAGGAGCTAACAAAAGAAGCAGCTATTGAGAAAATAAAGGTGAATAGTCGCCGCTATGCCAAACGGCAACTGACTTGGTTTAAAAAAGATAAGAATACCACCTGGTTTTTACCCCATCAAGTGGAAGAAATCGTTAATTTTATAACGATTAATAACACTCATGGATAGAATTGAACAGATTTCGGAAATGCTCGCTAAGGATCCTACAGATGATTTTTTGCACTATGCACTTGCATTAGAGTATGAAAAAAAAGGAGAAAAAGAGAAAGCTATTTCACTGATCAACGAATTACTCGACCGATCTCCCAATTACCTAGGTGGATATTACAAACTTGGGCAGCTTTTTGAAGAAAAGAATCAATTCAAAGCAGCTATTGAAATCTACAAAAAAGGCATACTGCTAGCCGAGGAGAAGAAAGACAACAAAGCAAAAGGCGAGCTAAATGAAGCACTTTGGCTAATCGACGACGAAGAGCAGTAAGCTTTTTATTTCCAACGCTTCGGTTTTTAATAGGTATCTACACCCATATTGTCTCAACAGTAGGCCATTATTACTTTTTAAAGTATAATTGATGGATTTAGCAATCTTAACACAAAATAGTAGAACAGCATAGTTCTACTTTACTTCTGATTAGCTAATTTTGGTTAAATAACTCAAACCAACCATGAAAAGTGTTTTCGCCTTTTTTAAATTAATTCGACTGCCTAACTTATTGATTATAGCGTTAACACAATATGCTGTCCGATTTGGGCTCATGTTCCCTTTACTAAATGGATCAGGCTTTAAGTTAGCCATGTCTGAGCAAAACTTCTTTTTACTCGTGCTTGCTACGGTAATGGTGGCTGCAGCAGGTTACATTATTAATGATTACTTCGATACAAAAATTGATCGCGTTAATAAACCCAAAAGAGTAATCGTAGGAAAATTAATAAAACGTAGGGTTGCCATGGGTGCACACATTGTAATCAGCACGCTTTCAATAATTATTTCTGTTTATATCGCTTGGTACATCAATCATTTATGGCTCTCATTAATTCAAATTGGGAGTGTTTTAGCATTATGGTATTATTCCATCAATTTTAAACGTAGGATGTTGGTTGGTAATGTTATTATAGCGTTACTTACAGCATTAGTACCGGTATCTGCTGGTCTATATGAATTCATTGAATTAAAAAATCACCTTACCGAACAGTTACAACATTACACAGCTGTTTACCAAGATGAAAATCCTGTTTATGCTGCTGTTTTCTTTAAAGATGTATTGTCCAATATAAGTTTATGGATTTTGGGATATGCGGTTTTCGCATTCTTATTGACCATGGTAAGAGAAATCATAAAAGATATTGAAGATTACGAAGGAGATCTTGCGGCTGAATGTAAAACACTTCCGATCGTAGTGGGTAAAAATAAGGCCAATCAAATTACGGTAGTTATTACTATTATCACCTTTCTTTTATTGGCTTTCGTGCAATACACTCAGTTAATCGATGCTGAGTTACTCTCATTTTTATATTTCTCTGTGTTTCTTCAATTGCCACTAGTTATTTTAATTATAAAATTAATTTCTGCAAAGAAAAAAAACGAATACGCATTAGCTAGCAAGTTAACAAAGCTGATCATGCTATTCGGAATACTATTCACAGCAATTATCTACTACCAAGAATTTTTTCTACATGCTTAAATTTTACTCTAAAAAGCTGATACTAGGCTCTAAGTCACCTAGACGACAAGAATTACTAAAAGGGCTTTGTATAGATTTTGAAATAAGAACCAAGGAGGTAGACGAAAGTTACCCGGGTCATCTGACAGAAGAAAAAGTTCCTTTATACATTGCAGAAAAAAAAGCAGCTGCTTTTAAAGCAGAAATAACGGAAGACGAATTGGTCATCACTTCAGATACGGTTGTTTGTCTTGACGGAAAAATTCTAGAAAAGCCAGCTAACTTAGCTGATGCTAAACGAATGGTGGGAGAGCTTTCAGGAAATCAACATACCGTTTATTCTGCCGTTTGTCTGATGAGCAAACATAAGCAAGTGTCTTTTTATGATAAAACTGATGTACAGTTCAAAACACTCACTTCTGATGAAATTGACTTTTATGTAGATAATTTTAAACCTTTAGACAAAGCAGGTGCCTACGGTGTACAAGAGTGGATTGGATATATTGGAATTGAAAACATGAATGGATCGTATTTCACCGTCATGGGAATGCCTATGCATTTAGTTTACAGCGAACTGAAACGGTTCTAACTCATTGTTTTAGTAACTTATTGCTACATTAAAACAAACCGATATATTTATTAAGCTCTAGGATGATATTGAGTTATGGTATCCTTTAAATAAGATACATCTAAATGGGTATATATTTCAGTCGTCGTTATCGACTCATGTCCGAGCATATCTTGAACTGCCCTTAAGTCCGCACCGCCATCA
Source organism: uncultured Acidiluteibacter sp. (assembly GCA_965660325.1). Lineage (GTDB taxonomy): Bacteria > Bacteroidota > Bacteroidia > Flavobacteriales_E > Vicingaceae > Acidiluteibacter. The sequence continues at coordinate 1,905 of CBFHZL010000153.1, read as the reverse complement.
ATGAGGTGAGTAGCAAATGAATGACGAAAAGTATGCGGACTAACCGACTTGGTAATTCCGGCGGCCTTGGCCAATTGCTTCACTATGGTAAAAATCATTACCCTGGTTAATTGAGCTCCCCTCCTATTTAAAAATAAAATGTCTTGGTGCTTCTTTTTGATTTCTAGATGGTTTCTTGTAGATTCCTCATAAAAGCGAATGTATTTCAATGCGACACCACCTATTGGGACTAGCCGTTCCTTATCACCTTTACCGGTAACACGCAAAAAACCTTCCTCCTTTAGCAAATGAGATCGCTTAAGATTAATCAATTCACTTACCCGCAAGCCACAACTATACAGTGTTTCTATGATTGCTCTATTCCGTTCTCCCTCCTGTTTGCTTAAATCAATTGCGGCGATCATATCATTGATTTCTTCGATTGAAAGTACTTCAGGCAATTTGCGTCCGATACGTGGTGAAGAAATTAATTCTGCAGGATTCTGCTTGATACGATCTTCCAGAACCAAATAATTAAAAAATGCCTTCAATCCTGATACAATTCTCGCTTGTGATCGAGCGCCCAATCCAATCTCATTGATCCAATTAATAAACTCCGTAATATGCACATCACTAACCTGTGTAGGATTAATCAGATGATTGGACTGTTCCAAAAAAAGTATCAACTTATCAATATCGCTTAAATAAGCCTGAATAGAATTAGCCGAAAGCGATCGCTCCAATTTCATGTAGGCCGTAAATCCATTGATATCAGAAGTCCAATTCATACTTCAAAAATACCGCTTTGTTCATTAACTTAGCCAGATGAAAATACTAGTTATTAACGGCCCCAATCTAAATCTTCTTGGAAAGCGGGAAGTAAACATTTACGGAAAGCAAACCATAGAAGAAATTATTCAGTCGCTAGAGAAAAAATATACAGCGGCTACGATCGATTACATGCAATCAAATGTAGAGGGAGAACTTGTAAATTACCTGCAGTCCGCCAACCAAAAGTACGATGGGATAATACTAAATGCAGCAGCATACACACATACAAGCATTGCAATTGCAGATACTATTAAGGCCATTGATACACCTGTAGTTGAAGTGCATCTTTCAAATATTTACGCACGTGAAAAGGAACGGCATATATCACTTATTTCTGCAAACTGTATTGGCAGTATCAGCGGATTTGGACCTGCTTCATACGAACTAGCAATACATTACTTCAATCTTTAATATATGTCATATATTACTAAAGTCATTACATTACTCACACTACTATTGCTAATCAATTATTGTTTTGCACAAGAAGGAGAGCTGTTTCCTGAAATCACTGCAGCCAATCTCAATGATGAAACTGTTTTATTACCAGTTGATCACGAAGGCCAGTTTGCAGTAATTGGGGTTGCATTTTCTGAAGATGCTCAAGACGACTTGTACACATGGGGTCCGCCTGTTCACAACCTATTTATAGATAAAGAGGGTTTAAATGCATTAGTCTACGACGTTAAAGTAAGTTTAGTTTTACTTTTCACAGGAGTAAATAAGGCGGCGTATAAAAAAGCTGAGAAGCTGATTAAAGAAGGTACAGAAGAAACTTATCGTGATCATATTTTGTTATATAAAGGAGAGATGGGCGATTATAGAGATGATTTAGCCATGAAGGACCGAAAAGTTCCTTATGTATTTGTATTAGATAAAGAAGGAACCATTATCTATAGCACCTCAGGAAGATACACGAGTGAAAAAATGGATAAAATTGCTGAGTTAGTAGAAGAATAATGATTAATAAAAGCTAATTATTTAATAATCAGAAAGAATAATTTAGGAACCAATTTTTATTATTGGAATAATTAGCTGATATTTGCCGCCTGAAATTTTATATTAATAATTACATTTAAACAAGACTTATGCCTGTAA
>CBFHZL010000152.1:0-4957 GCA_965660325.1 uncultured Acidiluteibacter sp. | reverse complement strand
TGCGGTTATTTTTTATGGGTAGCTACCGGAGTAAACTTTTCTATCGAATTATTTGCATTAGCTCAAACGGTAGCTTATGGCTTTAGTTGTTTGGTGGCATTCTTAGTGTTGAGAGGCCGTCTTCAACGATTCAAGCTTTCCTTTAATCTTGCACTTTTAAAAGTTATTCTGAAACAAAGTTTACCCTTTGCATTACTCGTACTACTCATGTCATTTTATTACCGTGTGGATTCTGTCATGATTGAGCGACTTTTGCCAGATGGTAGTTTTCAAACGGGTGTTTATGCGCAGGCCTATCGTTTATTAGATGCCTCTACTATGATTGGCTTTTTATTCGCAGGTTTATTACTACCTATGTTTTCTAAAATGATCGCAACGCAGCAAGCACCTACTGCTTTAATTAAATTATCGTTTAACCTAATTATTGTGCCTTCCTTATTGGTATTTATTATTTGCTACCATTATGGAGTCGATATCATGGCTATTCTTTATAAGGAGAATGTTATTCCTGCTGCTAAGCTTCTGGTTGTATTGATGGGAACTTTTATAGCGGTTGCATCAACATATATTTTTGGAACATTTCTCACAGCTAATGGAAGTATGAAGCAGTTAAATCGAATTGCTTTAATCGGTTTACTCATTAATTTGGTGTTCAATTTTTTTCTCATTCCACAATATGGCCCCTACGGAGCTGCTATTGCTACACTAATCACCCAGCTGTTCGTAATTATTAGCCAACTTCTCGTGGTTAAGCGGTTGTTAGACTGGTCAGTTAATTTTACCTACTTAACCCGATTGGCAGTATTTATCGTGCTGATTATGACATCAGGCTACCTTTTTTATCAATTAAACAATACATGGATGATTCGTGCGTTATGCACCATTTTAACTGGCTTTTTGGTTGCGTTACTTCTTCGTATTATTGAACCTAGGTCCATCATGAGTATCCTAAAGAATAAAGACGCCTAATAATGTAATCAATTTACTACTTTTGAAATCTCAATTTTTTTGAATGAATCCTGAAAATCCTTACGAATTAAAACCTAGCACCATGCTGCCATTGATTCTCAAATGGAAAAAATTGCTCATTACCGTCACCGGTTTGGCTTTTGTTATTTCTGTTCTTGTTTCTTTTTTGATTGAAGAGAAATATGAGTCTACCGTTGTATTATTTCCTGCATCTACGACCAACATTTCAAAAACATTGCTAGCAGAGCGAGGTTTCGACAATAAAAGTTTATTAGAGTTTGGTGAAGAAGAGCAAGCAGAACAACTGCTTCAAATCTTAAATTCTGATGTTATCCGAAATCGGATAATTGAAAAGTATGATTTACTTACGCACTATGATATTGATCAAGTACAGAATTATAAAATGACCAAGCTCTATAAAGAGTATGAGTCGAACATCTCTTTTAAGAGGACCCCATTTATGTCTGTTGAAATTAGTGTGCTGGATAAAGATGCTGAGGTTGCAGCCAATATTGCCAATGATATTGCTGCATTAGTTGACACAGCAATTGCTAAAATGCGAAAGAAAGTTGCGCTGCAGGCACTTTCAATTGTAGAGAAAGAATATCGAACCTTTCAAGAAGAAATGGATCAGATGAATGAAGAAATGAATGTAATCCGGTCCAAAGGGGTTCAAGATTATTATACACAAGTTGAAGTGCTAAGTGAGCAATATGCCATTGCTTTACAGAAAAACAACACACGTGCAATGACTACCATGAAAAACCAATTGGATACGCTAGCAAAATATGGCGGAGCCTATCAGACGATGACCCTTGATATGGAATATAAGTTAAAGCAATTAAATTTGCTTAAGACAAAATATCAAGAGGCTAAGGTAGAAGCTAACGCTACAGTAGAGCATAAATTTATTGTGAACAAAGCTTTTAAAGCCGAGCGACCATCATACCCTATAAAATGGTTAATCGTTCTATTTTCTACTATTAGTACATTCCTTTTTACGCTAATATTAATTACACTTTTTGATTTAAAATAATTCGATGAAACCTCAAGATAATAAGACAGATTACATGAGCGGAAACAAGAATTTATTAATATTCAGTATCCAAAATATTAAAATACTAGCAGGAATCGCGATCGTAGCAGGAATATTATCGGCCGTTTTTTCTAGTTCAGCTTTTATAACTCCCAAATACGAATCTACAGCAGTAATATATCCTTCAAATGTTTGGGAGTATTCTGATGAAACAGCATTGGAGCAAATTCAGCAGTACTTGGCATCTAATGTCATTCGGGACTCAATAATAAATAAGTTTAACCTCTATGAAGAGTACGATGTAGATACAGCTGATATTCATGCAAAAACATGGGTAAATCTCGGTTATGGAGAGCACGTGAGTATTAGTGAAACGCAATTTGAATCTATACGAATTAACGTGCTTTCAGTTGATCCGGTGAAGGCTAAGGAAATGGTAGCTGAAATAATTAATCAGCTAAATATCTTAGTAATTAGAGTTAACCGAGAGAAAGTACAAGAGGTGGTAGTTTATCGTAAAAACTTAACGGATACTAAAAAAGCTCAGATTGATAGCACCCTTGCTTTATTAAGTAAAATGGGAGCTGAGTATAATCTTATGGAGTACGATGCCCAATCGGAACGTGTGACAGAAGGCTATTTAAACTTATTGAAGAATGGGAAAGGTGGAAGTTTTAAAGTGGTTGAAGAACTGTTTAAAAACGTTGCTGAAAAAGGGCCGTATTTCAACTCTTTATTAACCACGCTTAACCTTCAAGTAGAAGAGTACAATGAACGCTTAGTGGATTATGAAATAGCTGTTTCGGATTACAACAAAGAAGTTACCTACTCTAATTTAATAGTAGAGCCTGAAGTGAATACGAAGAAAGCGTATCCTGTTCGATGGTTGATTGTTGCATTATCCATGATTGGTTCCGTTGTATTTGGTGCTATAGTTCTTATTTTAAGTCGAGTAAATTTTAAGGGTTAATGTCTGATTACCTAAAGAATAATGCTCTACTCATTTTGAGTTTTTTGTTTATCATGACCAATGGGGTCTTGATAGCCATGGAGACTTTTTGGTTCTCTTTGGTACCATTTGCTTTGGCTTTGGGGTTGATGGCTTTTCTCGCATTGGATAAACTCATGCTGTTCATTGTTTTTGCGACTCCATTGTCATTGAGCATTGAAGAGTTTGCATTAGGGGGAGTTGGTATGTTTCTACCGACAGAGCCGTTGATGTTTGGAGTCATGATTATTTTCTTTTTGCGATTAATCTATGAGCGAAAGTTCGATTATCGTGTACTTCAGCACCCTGTAACGCTTTCGATCCTTCTGTATTTGTTTTGGATATTCATTACAACGCTTACTTCTGAGATGATTTTGGTATCCTTTAAATACCTTGTCTCTCGTCTTTGGTTCATTATTAGTTTTTATTTCATAGGAACTCAATTGTTCGCTAAGTACACCAATATCAATCGTTTTTTATGGTTCTTCATTATACCATTGTTTGGAGTAGTGGTTTATACTACTATCCATCATAGTATGTATGCTTTTGGTGAGCGATCTGCACACTGGGTAATGCAGCCATTTTTAAAAGATCATACTGTTTATGGAGCTGTATTGGCATTTGTATACCCTGCTCTTTTTTATTTAGCATTTAATCCACGATTTAAGCGCTTTCAGCTAGTTTCATTCATATTGATTGCTGTTTATACGTTAGGGTTGGTTTTTTCTCATGGTAGAGCCGCTTGGATAAGTGTTGTAGTTGCTCTTATTTTATTCGTTATATATCGTTTGAAGATTAAGTTTAGTTTTATCTTATCTACAGCACTCTTTTTAGGTTTATTTATTGGTTTATTTTGGACACAAATTATTAAGGTATTAGAACAAAATAATCAGGACTCTACAAGTACAAGTTTAGTAGAGCACATCCAATCAATTTCCAATATTTCTACAGATGCTTCCAATCTTGAACGGATCAATCGATGGAAGTCTTCTTTTAGAATGTTTGAGGAGCGTCCAATTGTAGGTTTTGGACCCGGAACTTACCAATTTCAATATGCTCCTTTTCAGGCGAACGAAGATTTAACTATTATTTCTACCAACTCTGGTGACGTAGGTAATGCACATAGCGAATACATAGGGCCATTAGCTGAAATGGGTTTTATGGGCACCATTTCTTACGTCTTGATTATTATTGTGGTGTATTACCGTGGATCAAAACTTTATCATTTACTGCCTCGAGGTGAGGCTAAATCCATTGTGTTGACCGCGATTTTGGGTTTTTCTACCTATGTCGTGCATGGCTTTCTTAACAACTTCTTAGATGCCGATAAAATTGCTGTTCCGTTTTGGGGGTTTATTGCCATTATAGTGGCGATTGATATTTACCACAAAGACCGTATTTTAGAAGAAAATACAGGAAAGTAGGGTAATGTCATCAGGTAGCATGCTGCTGCCTCTAAATTTATCTGCACTTTTCTTCACCATTTCTGTGATTTTCTTCGGTGGGTAAGTGCTTAATATTTTAATTAATTCATCTGTTCCAAACTCCTCACCAGAACTGTTGGTAATTTCACTTATTCCATCAGTGTAGCAGAGCAATTTTGCGTTTGGGGCTAAGGTGTTTTTTTCTACCAATACTTCTGGTAACACATCAAACATACCTAGAATAGTAGTACCCATTTTTAGCTCTATAGTTTCGTTATTCTGATAAAGAAGAGGAGGGTTATGACCACAATTAATGGTTTCTAATAATCGTGTATTGGGGTCGTAAACACCCACAAAAAGGGTGATAAATTTCTCTAAACCACCGCTAGCAATTACTTTCTTGTTTAGCCGGATAATCAACTCTTCGAGCGACTTAGAAGTATAGAGCAGTGATCTGATATTTGCTTGAAAATTTGACATCAATAAGGCTGCAGAGATTCCTTTACCTGAAACATCAGCTATGCAGAAGCCTACTTTGTT
>CBFHZL010000151.1:0-5039 GCA_965660325.1 uncultured Acidiluteibacter sp. | reverse complement strand
CTCAGCATGGAGCGTCGTCAAATAATCACTCTTATTGACGCAAGGAGCATGCACATTGGCTCCTTGTCGACGAGCTTCCTGAAAATAGGCTTCTCTAGAATAAAACCCACCAAAATTATTAATCACCCCCACTATAAATTCATGCGGATAATGCGCCTTCAAATACAAACTCTGATAACTCTCTACCGCGTAAGAAGCGGAATGCCCTTTGGAAAAGGCATAGCCAGCAAAACTTTCAATCTGCAACCATACTTCATCAATGTTTTTTTGCGGATAGCCCTTCGCTTTACAATTAGCATAAAACTGATCCTTTACTTTTTGAAATTCCGCACGTGAGCGAAACTTTCCTGACATTCCTCTCCGCAACATATCGGCTTCTCCAAGCGTCAAACCAGCAAACTGATGCGCTACTTTGATCACATCTTCTTGGTACACCATTACGCCAAAAGTTTCCTTCATTAACTCTTCCAAAACAGGGTGCGTAGGTTTTTCTCGTGGCATATTATTGAACCGCAAAATATACTCCCGCATCATGCCCGACTTAGCTACACCAGGCCGAATAATAGAACTTGCGGCTACCAAACCCAAATAGTGATCTACCCGCAGCTTTCGAAGTAGCATTCGCATAGCTGGCGATTCTACATAAAAACAACCCATCGTGTGTCCTTCTCGCATGAGCGCCTTTACTTTCTCATCTTGCTTAAAGCGCTTTACATCATGAATATCCAATGAAACCCTGTGTCGCTTTTCAATCATTTCTGCTGCATCTCTAATATGTCCAAGTCCACGCTGACTAAGCACATCAAACTTATATAATCCGGCATCCTCGGCTTCTAGCATGGAGTAATGGGTAATCGGAAAACCTTTGGGCGGCAATGATGTGGCAGAGAAATAATGTATCGGTCGCTCTGCAATTAAAATACCGCCTGCATGCACACTTAAGTGCGATGGAAATCCGTGAAGGTAATTAGCATACCGATAAATTAATCGCTGAATATCATCTAACTTGGTCGAGGTTGGTGGTTCTTCGGCAAACCGATCAATTTCATTTTTGGGTAGTCCAAAGACTTTTCCCAATTCTCGAATAACTGCTCGCTGCTGAAAAGTAGAATAAGTAGCAACTAAAGCAGTATGCTCCAATCCATATTTTTCAAACAGATACCGCGTCACATCATTCCGATCTTTCCATGAAAAGTCGATATCAAAATCAGGTGGATTCTCTCGATATGGATTAATGAATCGCTCAAAATATAAATCCAGTTCAATAGGGTCTACATCGGTAATCAATAAACAATAGGCGACTATACTGTTAGCCCCACTCCCTCGTCCTACATAAAAATATCCTTTCTCTCGAGCATAACGAAGCATATCCCAATTGATTAAAAAGTAGGTTGCAAAGCGCTGCTCACAAATCACTTTCAGCTCTTTTTCTATTCGATCATACACTTCTTGAGATGCATTTTCGTAGCGCTGTGGCAAATTTTCGTAGCACAACTTTCGCAGCAATGCTGCATCTGCTTCCGCCGAACTCCCAAACAGTTGCTTATTTTCATGAATGGTGTTGCTCTTATTAGAGCCTTTATAGTTGAAGTGAATGCGACAGGCGTCCACTACTTTTTGGGTATTCGCTATAATTTCAGAAAAACCTTCAAATGCATGCAACAATTCCTCTTTCGGTAGAAAAATCTGCTCTTGACTCCCTTCCTCATCTTTTGGCAGTTGACTCAATAACTTATTGTTATCAATAGCTCTCAACAACCGATGCGCATTAAAATCACGCTTATTCTGAAAGGTGGCGGTTTGTAGAATGACCATTTTGTCTCGTCTATTTTTCCATTTGGAAAAAGGCAGGCGAGTTAGATCGGATATTTTTATACCAATCCACTCATGATCTGAGAGCTCCCAGTCGTAGTCTACCACAGCAAGTGGATAAACAATAACTACCTCTTCCATTTTTGGTGCACGCCGATTAAATGATTGTTGCAAATGAAGGTGCTGACTCAACAACCGATTTAAAGCCAAAAAGCCGTCATTATTCTTGGCTAATCCGACAAATTGCTGGTTTACTCCGTTCCTAAAATCAATTCCAACGACTGGTTTTATTCCAGCCTTGTTAGCTAATCGAACTACTTCTAAACACGCCGAGGTATTATTAATATCCGTAACCACTACTTGCTGATAACCCAAAGCAGCAGAAAGCTCCACCAACTTTGTCGGTGAAAGTATTCCGTATTTAAAACTGAAGTAAGTGTGGTTGTTTAATAGCATCTCTCACCCTTTAAAACTCGGTACATCATACTGCTTTATCCCTAATGCAACAGCCCTCGTTAAAGAGCCATCGCCAAAGCGCTTTTTCATCCGATCGATAGCTTGATACAAATTGATTTGCTCCGAAGTATCTGAAAATAAATTAATCTGATACCCTCCATTTACCAAATGGCTAAACCGTACGCCTACCAATCGCAACAGTACTCTCCGCTGATATAGCTTCAAAAACAACTCCTTCACGATTTTTATCAACTCATCATCATTTGCGGTATAAGGAATCGCTTTTTGTGTGGTTTGTGTGTCAAAATCTGAGTAGCGCACCTTTACCGTTACACAGGCTGTGAGCTTCTCCTTCGTTCGTAATTTATAGGCTAATTTTTCCGTCATCGCAATGAGGGTACTGTTTAGCAAAGCCATATCGGTTGTGTCAGTTGTAAAGGTTCGCTCAGCAGAAATCGATTTACGTTCCGAATACGGAATTACAGGCGTATAATCTATCCCTTGCGCCTTCATCCATATAGAATGGCCACTTTTGCCCAATACATTCTCCAATAACTCTACAGGCATTTGCTGCAATGTCAATACTTTCTCTACGCCCATATTGCGTAATAAATGATACGTTTTAGCGCCTACTTGAGGTATTTTATTCACCGTAAGCGGCGATAAAAACCCTTTTTCAGTTCCTCTAAAGACTTGTAATTGACCGTTTGGTTTTGATTCATTCGTGGCCACTTTAGATACCGTTTTATTAATGGAAAAACCAAACGAAATGGGCAGCCCAGTTTCTCGGGTAATTCGCTGTCGCAATTCAGTGGCTAATTGATAGGCTCCAAAAAAACGATCCATCCCTGTTAGGTCGACATAGAACTCATCGATTGATGATTTTTCATACATCGGGACTGATTCTGCAACTACCTCAGTCACCATTTTAGAATAGTAACTGTACCGCTCCGAATCACCTCCTAATATAATGGCATGCGGACATAACCTTCTTGCCATTTTCATTGGCATAGCCGAATGAATTCCATACTTGCGCGCTTCATAACTACAGGAAGCCACTACCCCTCGATTACTGTTTCCTCCAATCAGAAGTGGCTTTCCTTTGAGCTGACTATTTTGTAAAATTTCTACCGACACAAAAAAAGAATCCAAATCCATGTGCACTATATTTCTGTCTTTTTCTCCTATGTGCATCTTATTTGTTGATTTAATTATTTTTAGTACTTTTGACAATATTAACGTCAATTTTTCGTCAATAATTTAGTCAAAATAATTTATCCACGCTTAATTTTTAACACATGTATTTTGGTTCAAATATTAAATTACTCAGAAAGAGAAGAAAACGATCTCAAGAAGATATCGCACAAGCGTTAGAGATTAAAAGATCATCTTTAAGTGGCTATGAATTAGGGACATCAGAGCCAAATTTTGAAACATTGCTCGCCTTTTCAGAATACTTTAAAATAAGCACCGACAAGCTATTAAAGCTCGATTTAAACCGAGTATCAGAGATGTACATGAGCCAATTAGAAAAAGGATTTGATATTGATATTACGGGAAGTAAACTACGCGTTTTAGCCACCACGGTAAACAACGAAAATGAGGAAAACATTGAACTAGTTCCAGTAAAAGCAAAGGCTGGGTACACGACCGGTTTTTCTGACCCAGATTTCATTAAAGTGCTTCCTACTTTTCAGTTACCTTTTTTGACAAAAAACAGAAAATATAGAACCTTTCAAATTAGCGGAGATTCCATGCCACCAGTTTCAGATAAATCTTGGGTGACTGGAGAATTTGTTCAGAACTGGGAACTGATTAAAAATGGATATCCATACATTGTAGTTACACAAGATGATGGAGTTGTTTTTAAAATGGTATACAACCAAATGCACAAAAACCAGACGTTACTGCTCTGCTCAACTAACCCAGAATACAAGCCTTATGAAATACACGTAAACGAGGTAGTAGAAATGTGGAAATTCGTAAATTACATTAGTGCAGAGATGCCCGAACCAAACCTTAGTAGGGACCATTTAGGAAACAGCGTAATGGAATTACAAAAGGAGTTAATTGAAATCAAAAACACCCTCAAAGAAAAGCATTAAATAAATAGCTGTTAAATTATAATAATTCGGTAATTTAGAGCCCTTAAGGCAACTAAAACCAGGTTTAAAACGTCTGGAATACTTATAACCGAATAATATTATGAAACAACTATTAGCGCTCTGCTTATCGATTATGATAAGCGTAACATTGTTTGCACAACACTCACACAACCACTTTTCGGGACCAACCAACTGTACGTCATCCCCCATCCCACTGGATGTTTTACAACCAGACGGAAAAACCGTATCGGTAGTAAGTAAAGGAAATATGAGCCATTACTGGACGGAAACGGTAGATGGGTACACGGTAGTTACAATAGATGGAGCATTTGAATATGCGACAAAAGTAGGTAACAACCTAGTAAGTACAGGCGTACTTGCACACAACCCTCAAGATCGGATAGCAGGGGAGCTAGCATTGGTGAGCGCTATTTCAAAATCACTTCAGCCAGCAATACGAAACCTGAAGAATACGCCACTAAATTACGCTCCAAGCGGAAGTAAAACGTATCCCACAACAGGTAATATAAGAGTATTAGCTCTTCTAATTGATTTCCCAGACTTACCTAGCCAATACACGGTTGCTGATATGCAAAGTCTACTAACGAATCCCAACCACAGAAGTGGAGATGGAAGTTTTAAAAGCTTTTATACTGATGCTTCATT
>CBFHZL010000150.1:0-5191 GCA_965660325.1 uncultured Acidiluteibacter sp. | reverse complement strand
TCAGCTCTAATAATAGTTTAAAACAATTGGTATTATCTGAAAAAGGCGATTTAGCAGAGGCAGCAAAACACATTTATTCCTATTTGCATGAATTAGACCAACTTAATTTAGACGTTATACTCATTGAACCACTGCCGAATTATGGACTTGGACGATCAATTAATGACCGACTAAACAGAGCCAACCACTAATAAACTTATCTTTACACAAATATCCAGCATGAATATAGATTTACTAATTGATAATTTGACGAACCCTGCACTGTTGTTTTTTGTGCTTGGTATTTTAGCTGTCCGATTAAAAAGTGATTTAGAGATTCCGCCAAACTCATCAAAATTTATATCGTTGTACCTGCTTTTTGCCATCGGTTTTAATGGTGGTCGTGAGCTGGCTCATAGTGAAATGAATGCAGAAATAATCTATGCCATGCTGTTTGGAATTACCGCTGCTTCAATTATTCCAATTTATACATTCTATATTCTAAAACGGAAATTGAGTGTAGAAAATGCTGGAGCTATCGCAGCTTCATATGGTTCAATTAGTGCTGTAACATTCGTAACTGCAGTCATGTTTCTAGAAGCACTTCAGATTCCTTACAGTGGCTACATGGTGGCGGTAATGGCGCTAATGGAGGCTCCTGCAATTATCGTCGGTGTTATTCTAATTAAAATTTATAAAAAGAACGATAAAACTACACCTGAAATTAGTATCGGATCTGTTATTCGTCATGCACTAACCAATGGTAGTGTTATTTTAATTTTGGGAAGCTTAATTATCGGTTTACTGGCGAGCGAAAAACAATCAGTTGGTATTGAACCCTTTACCAATGATCTATTTAAAGGATTCCTAGCTATCTTTTTATTGGATATGGGTATTATTTCTGGAAGAAAATTATTCGACTTCCTTAAAAGTGGATGGTTTACGACAGCATTTGCCATTTTAATCCCATTGCTCAATGGTATCATTGTAGCCATCATCAGTGGATGGATGACAGACTCTACAGGAAACCGGCTCATGTTCTGTATTCTTGCAGCAAGTGCATCTTACATTGCAGTTCCTGCCGCCATAAAAATAGCTGTTCCTAAAGCTAACCCCGGTATTTTTATTCCAATGGCTTTAGCCATCACTTTCCCTTTTAACGTCACGTTTGGTATGCCAATTTATCTGTGGGTGATCAATTATTTCTAGCCAACTTTATCTGATTCGATTACTAATCGATATCCAACGCCACGAATGGTAATAATTTTAATAGTGGCATCGCTAACAAGTTTTTTCCGAAGTTTAGAAATAAACACATCTAAGGTACGGCCAATATAATCGCCTTCGTCACCCCATACTTTTGCTAATAGGTCTGCTCGAGATACAGTTTGACCCTGATTTAAAAATAACAAATACAGTAAATCCGTTTCTTTAGCTGAAAGAGCTATCCGTTCAGAAACTGAAATAAGCAAAAGTTGCTCAACATCTAACATAAAGTCACCTATCTTAATAGTTTCTGGATTAGTCTCCTCCTCTTTCTTTCGATTGGAGAATTTTAACTTAAAAATCCAGACTGATGCAATAATGAGTAATAGAAGTACAAATCCCAAAGTGCTGTTAGTGGTCTGTATGGATTTTTGAACATCCCCTCTTTCTACAGCTAAAGGTGTAAAAATAAATACGTAGCAATCCTTAGGAAGCGCTCTTAATTTACACGCCACTAAATCTTTTGATTGTTCTGTATTTACTTTAAAACTATGAACGATTTCCTTACGATCACAATGAACGGTTTCAACTACGAATGAACCTGACTCTTGCTCACGTTCAAAAACATTGTAGACAGCATTAATCAAAGCATCAGGTTCAAAAGCAAACGGATGTTGGAAATGAATCACAAATCGATTGGAATCAGATTCTATTGGAAGAATTCGAGAAGTACTATCACCTAAGTGCAAAAGAAACTCGTTGCCAACAGATCGGAGCAATGCTTCTTTCTGCTGTTGGTCAGATGGTGACTTACCCCAACTGCAGAAGAGCAGCAGAAACATAGACAACACATATAATCGAATGGCGATTTTCATGATGCAAATCTATCTTAATATTGAATTGATTAAAACAGCAAATGAATAAATTACAAGCATTTTACATTAATTTACATTAAAATACGGTTGAAAATTGACTTTAGAGCTACTTTTAAAAACGAAACAAAGCAAAAAAAAGATGAAAAAATACACCATTTCAAATAAAGTCTATTTACTGGCTTTGGCAACAATTTTAATAGTTGGCTGCACTAAAGTCAAAAGTTCCCAATCAGAAGAGACCATCGAAAAATCTAGTGCTTCAATAGTAGAAAAGCAATACAGTACACACAATTATGTCGGTTGGTACTGCCCTGATAATTTAAATGGATTTCCAGCAGTAAATACACATGAATGGAAAAATGTACCTGTCATCATTGACCACTTGCCGAATGAGGAAGAAGTCAAAAGCGGAGCCTCTTTAATACTTGTTGATACCAATGAATATCCTGAAGCTAATCCATTACCTATTGAACTTCCTAGGCTCGCTCATTTTTACTGTGAGCAAACAAAGCGAAAAGAACTTGTGATTATTATTCAAGCCATACAAGTGGAATCCGATTCAATTGTTGGCTTTCGTTTTTTACACGGTGGAAATGGAAGTGCCCACCTACAAGACGTAACTCTATTATCTGAAGATGAAGCCGAGAATATACCTTATGGTAAGTTTGTGAGCCTTAAAATAACCATAAATGCTCCTTCTATTAAAGTTCAAGATATATTGTCTCTACCTTCCTATTTAGGGGAGTTAAAGCCCTATTTATCCCCTAAGGCCCAAGGCAAATCATTCTGGAGAGGCAGCACAAACATCAATTACCATTACCCTGAATCAGGACAAGTTTCCTCCGTTTATGCCAATATGCTTTTTGGAAATTTTTATGCACAGAACACCTATAACAATGATTTAAAATTTGCTGAAAAATTTCTGTTACTTGAAAACGAAACCGCTACAACAACTGATTTAATCATCGTTTGTGGTCCCTTTGGAAATGATTACGAAACGGAAGATGCTTCTTTAAAGCAATGGACGAACAAAGTAAAACAATTGAGCGAAGCCAACTAACTAAACCGGGTTAACTACGGTAACTTGTTCATTCTGTGGAATTTTATTCTTTACGGCTGTTTTAATATACGTTTCTAGATGATTCAGCAGTTGTTTTTTTACGAAATATTTGTGCGTAAGAAGTCCTACTGATCGAACTGGAACTGGATCTGCAAAAGCGACAATATTCTTACGTTCTTCATACGAGAAATCTAAGGATGCTAAAAACGGTATAATAGTGATGCCTTTACTAGCCTTGGTAATGCGCAATAAGCTATCCATAGAGCCAGACTCAAACTCAAAATTGACATTATTTTTTGGCGTGTTGTTTGATAATTCACATATCTTATACACCTGACTCCGTAAGCAGTGACCTTCTTGTAACAGCCATATTTTAGAATAATCTAAGGTGTCTATTGTAATTTTTTCATGTGATATTTCATCACGAAAATCGTACACAAGAAAAGGTTCAGTATACAACGGAAACTCAGTAAGCTCTTCGTCAGCAATTGGAAGGGCCAAAATGCCAATATCCAATGCCCTAGTCTTTAATGCACGCTGTATCTCTGGCGTAGTCATTTCTTTTACAACTACCGTAATTTTTGGAAACTGCTCTGCAAATTGAGCAAGAAATAGCGGCAAAAGATAAGGCGCTACTGTAGGGATGACCCCTAGCTTCAACTCTCCGCTCATCTCCCCTTTTAATTCTTGCACAACGTTCTCTAATCCTGCCACCTCGCTCATCACAATTCGGAAGCGTTCGATTAAAACAGCACCGTCAGGTGTAATGGAAACGGGTTTGGTTTTCCGATTGAAAATTTTAATCCCTAATTCATCTTCTAACCTACCAATCATAGTGCTTAACGTAGATTGGGTAACGAAACATCGCTCCGCAGCGGCCTCAAAGTTTTTTAAATCAACTACCGCCAATACGTACTGAAATTGTTGTATATTCATAATACAAAGATATAAAATCTAATACATCAATATTAGTATTGATAATATCGTTTTTATAAATAAAATTATCGTCGCATATTTGCAGCGTATTTAAAAACGATAAACCAATGAAAATTCAATTATTTATTACAGCCGGCCTGCTTGCTTTAGCATCATGTTCCGGTGAAAAAGACCACACGATGAGCGAAAAAGAAGGAGGATGTCCTTTTGGATTTGATAAGAAAAAATCAACAGGACAAGTAGTACAAGGGGAAGGGAAAACCAACAAAGATTGGTGGCCAAATCAGCTAGACTTAAGTGTTTTAAGACAAAATAGTGATTTATCAGACCCGATGGGTGAATCATTTGATTATAAAGAAGCATTTAGTGAGTTGGATTATGAAGCATTAAAAAAAGACTTAGCAGCCTTAATGACGGACTCTAAGGATTGGTGGCCTGCTGATTATGGAAATTATGGGCCATTTTTCATTCGAATGGCTTGGCACAGTGCAGGAACCTACCGAACTGGTGACGGACGAGGTGGCTCCAGAGAAGGACAGCAGCGATTTGCTCCACTAAATAGTTGGCCTGATAATGCCAACTTGGATAAAGCGAGAAGATTACTTTGGCCAATCAAACAAAAATATGGCAAAAAGATTTCATGGGCCGATTTGATGATACTTACAGGTAACGTAGCATTGGAATCAATGGGATTTGAAACAATAGGTTTTGCAGGTGGTAGAACAGATGTATGGGAGCCGGCCAATAATGTATATTGGGGATCAGAAAGTAAGTTTTTAGATGATAACCGCTATTCAGAAGACCGCGAATTAGAAGATCCATTGGCAGCAGTTCAAATGGGATTGATTTATGTAAACCCTGAAGGCCCCAACGGTAACCCTGATCCGGTGTTAGCCGCACATGATATTAGAGAAACATTCGGGAGAATGGGAATGAATGATGAGGAAACGGTTGCATTGATTGCAGGAGGACACACCTTAGGAAAAACGCATGGAGCAGCACCTGATTCAAATCTATCTGCTTCACCTGAAGGTGCATCTATTGAAGAACAAGGATTAGGATGGAAAAATAAATATGGTACCGGTAAAGGTAAAGATGCCATAACATCAGGATTAGAAGTTATCTGGACACCTAC